>JAHJWA010000056.1 GCA_018828205.1 Alphaproteobacteria bacterium | reverse complement strand
TCTCTACTTCTTGGCGAGAAGTTTCTGCCCCTTGTCGCGGATCGCACCCGCCACCATGGGTTCCATGAACGACAGCGCGAGCGGCAGATTGACTTCGAAGACCACCTGATGGTCCTCGATGATGACCGTACCGTCGATCCCCTGTCCCATTGCCCGCACCCCCAGAGTCATGTGATCCTCGTCGGGCCAGGCGGTGGTCACTTCGGCGATCCCGCCGGGCACGAAGCTGGCAATCTCGGGACTGCGTTCGCGCAGGCGGCGGCGCACTTCCTCGCGCGGCAGGTCGTGGGCGATGGGTACGCGCATCAATCGGCTCCGGTGGGCTTGCGGGTAGGCTTGGGGGTTGGATCATGCTCGAGCTCGGGCGAGGTCGCGGCGCCTTCCCCGAACTTGTAATCGAGAAAGCGGTGCTTGATCGCCAGGTCGTCGAGCGAGCCTTCGGCCAGCTGGCGGGTAATCGAATCGATCTCGCCGCTGATCTTGCCGAGACTGTCGGTCAATTGCTCGTCGGGAGTACCGCCCATCCGCGTTTCGCGGCGCAATTGCGCGGGGATGCGGCGATAGCTGTCGATCATCTCGGGCAATTGCTCACCCACCAGCGCGCGGATCTCGCGCGCCTTGGGATGCTGCTGGTCGAGCCCGTCGAGCTGCAGCCCGAGCCCGTCGAGCTGGACTCCGATCTGGTCCACCAGCGTCACCGCGGGCGGCGGGAGCGCGGGCCGCTGCGCCTCGAGCCACAATTCGGTTCGCCCGACCATCTGCTGGACATCGCCCTTGTTGATGTCCGAGCGTTTGGGGGTCTTCATCCGGGGGAATTTGCCCAGCACCGCCACCGCGACCACGCTGGCGAGCAGCAGCGCCATCACCCCGGCAAAGCCGATTCCGTCGAGCACCATCCCGAGGACGCCGGCCGCCACCCAGATCGCGAACAGCGCGATGACGATGTTGCGGATCTTGGCGACCCAGTGCTTTTGCTTGGCCGCCGCCGAACCCTTGCCGATCGAGACCGCGCGCCGGTGGCGCCCGCCCGAGCGGTTGTCGTCGCGCAAGCTGCGGCCTTCCTCGATCAACCGGTCGCTGTCGTGCGTCAGATCGCCCAAACCGCTTCTCCTGCGTTCAATCCCGCCTTCAATCTTCGATGCTCAGCAGGCTGGATTCCGAAACCTGCCGCTGCGCCTGCGCCTGCCCTTCGGCGCGGGCGATGTAGCCCTTCGACTTCTCCATCTCGTCGCTGAGCACATTGACCGTCTGTTTCATCGAATCGAGCGCGCGCAGCTTGAACTGATCGACCTCGTCCATCGTGTCGTAGATGTTCTGGAACGCACGCTGGAGCGTCTCGAGCGGGATGGTGCTGGCGGCGGCCTGCTCGTGGATCTTGCCGGTCTGGTCGCGCAGCATGGCGCTGGTGGAATCGATGATCCCTGCGGTGGTTTCGTTGAGTGCGGTGATCTGCCCCAGCACCAGCCGCTGGTTGGTCATCGCTTCGGCCACCGTCACCGCGGTGCGCAGCGCGCCCACGGTGGTGGTGCTGGCGCGGTCGACGCCCTTGACCAGTTCGACGTTGTTCTTCTTGACCAGATCGAGCGCGAGATAGCCCTGCACGCTGACCGCCATCTGGGTGAGCAGGTCCTGCGTGCGCTGGCGGACGTAGAACAGCGCGGTCTCGCGGATCGCCTTGGCCTTGGCGGGGTCGGTCGCGTCGAGCTCGGCGGCCTTCTCCTCGAGCTTGGTGTCGAGCGTCTTGGAGATGTGGATCATCTGTTCCAGATTGCCCATCGCCTCCCACAGCTTCTGGCGCTCCACATCGATCGCGGCATTGTCCATCAGCAGCTCGTCCTTGCCACTGGCAAGATTGGAGAGGATCGACTGGATATGCGTCTGCGCGCTCTGGTAGCTGCGGAAGTAGTTGTTGAGCTTGTTGCCGAAGGGAATGATCCCGAGGATCTTGCGCGTGCCGGTCAGCTTGCCGCGCCTGCCCGGGTCGAGATCCTCGACCACCCGGCGCAGTTCGGCGAGATCGGTGCCCACGCCCTCGTCCTTGTCCATCGCGCGCACCGGGCGATCGAGGAAGCGGTTGGACATGCCCGCCGCCGCGGCGATTTCCTTGCGCCCCATATTGGTGAGCTGGTCGACCTTCTTGCCGAATTCGGGCGAATTGGCATCGACCGAGACCAGATCCTCGACGAAGCCGTCGACCTTGGCCTGCAGCTTGCTCTTGTTCTCCTCGGAGACCGGAACCAGTCCCGAAGCCTTCTCGGGCGCGACATGCGGCACCGGATCGGGCGGGGTCAGGTCGAAAGCGGGTTCGGGCGCCGCCGCGGTCGCGGTCGCGGTGGCCGCGCGGGGCGCGGGCGTGGGGGCGGCTTGGGTTTTCAGCTCTTCGGTCATCTCGTGTCCTCGTCCGTGTCCGCTGCAATGTCGGTCCGTTGCAATATGGCATCGCATACTGTGTTATGCAAATAGAACGGCTTGCGGAGGGCTCGCCCTGGCGCAGCCCATCTCGACTTTTCCTTGCCCCGCACGCGGCTTAAGGCAAGGGCTGGCAGCCGGACAGCCGGGATAGCAGAGTGACGGGTCAGACGACGACAGATGGGGAAGCCGCGACGGCGGTGGGCGAGACGGGCGAGGGAACCGATTCCCGCTGGAGTTTTTCGCACTCGCTCGAAGTGTTCAAGCGCTGGTGGCGCATTTCGGTGGTCGAAACGGTGGACCGTCCCGCGGTCATCGCCGAACGCCGCAGCGAAGCCTACAATTCGCCGCGGTTCCTGTTCATGCTCGCCATGTCGGCGGGCATCGCGATCCTCGGCATGCTGCTCTCCTCGCCGGCGGTGGTGATCGGCGCCATGCTGATCGCCCCGCTGATCGGTCCGATCATCGGGGCCGGCTTCGCGCTCGCGATCGGCGATTACGGCTGGCTGGCGGGTTCGGCGCGGGCGCTGGTCGCGGGAACCGTGCTGGGGGTGGCGCTCACCGCGCTGATCGTCTTCGTCTCGCCGCTGCAGACCATCACCCCCGAGATCGCCTCGCGCACCCAGCCCAACCTGTTCGATCTCGGGGTGGCGGTGTTTTCCGCGCTGGCGGGCGCCTATGCCATGATCCGGGGGCGCGAGGGCACCATCGTCGGCGTGGCGATCGCCACCGCGCTGATGCCGCCGCTCGCGGCGGTCGGGTTCGGTCTGGCGACCGCTAACTGGACCGTCTTCTGGGGCGCCAGCCTGCTCTACATAACCAATCTCATGACCATCGCGCTGGTGGCGACGCTGATGGCCCGGCTCTACGGGTTCAGTCACACGCTCTCCGAGCGCCAGACCCGCTGGCAGACGATCATGATCGTGGTGATCTTCGTCGCGCTCGCGATCCCGCTGTTCTTCTCGCTGCGGCAGATCGTGTGGGAGACCAATGCGGCGCGCAACATCCGCGCCACGCTGGTGGCGAGTTTCGAGGCCGACGTGCGGATTTCGGAGATCGATTTCGATCTCGATGCGGACCCGATCACGGTCGAGGCGACGGTGCTCACCCCCCAGACCAGCCGCGCCGCCGAAAGGCTGAGCGAGGAAACCCTCACCGCGCTGCTGGGCCGGCCGGTGGCTCTGGATCTCACCCAATTCCTCGTCGGCACCGAAGCGGAGGCGGAGACGGCGGAAATCGCCGCCGCCAGGGCCAGCGAGAGACGCGACGATGTCCGGGCGGCGCGCGAACTCGCGGGCACCCTGGCGCTGCTGGCGGGTGCAGAGGACCGGGCGGTGACCGTCGATCGCGACAACCGGCGCGCCGTGGTCCGCGCGGGTGCGCTCGAGGATGCCGGGCTGGCGACCTATCGCGCGATCGAACAGCGCGTCGCGGAGGATTACCCCGACTGGACGGTGGAACT
>JAHJWA010000055.1 GCA_018828205.1 Alphaproteobacteria bacterium | reverse complement strand
GGCCTTTGCAAGCCAGTATCAGTCCGCGCTCGGCGACTATTTCGCCTTTCTGGCAAGCGGGCGGCTGCCCAGTGCCTATGGCGCGGTGGATCAGGCGACCCTGCAGACCTATCTGCAGACGTTGACGGATGCGGGCCTGCTCCAGACGGTGCTGGGCGAACGGGCGGCCTTCTTTGCCGATTATCTCGCCTATCTGCGCGGAGGCGGCGCGGTCGATGGCTATGCCGCGCTCCCCGCCAATGTCTACGCCGACTACACCTCGGAATTGAGCGCCTATTTCGCCTTCCTTTCGGGTGGCGGCTTGCCGTCGGAATATGAGGGTGGCGATGTCTCCCGGCTGCGCGCCCATCTCGCGCAGCTGGCGCAGGCCGGAGCGCTCGAGCGTTTCCTCGGCGACCGGGCGGCGTTTTTCGCAGACTATCTCGCCTTTCTGGACAGCGGCGGACAAATCGACAATTTCGCCGGATTGAATGCCAATATCTTTGCCGGCTACGCGCGGGCGCTCGATGCCTATTACGCCTATCTCGCCGATGGTGGGATCCCTTCGGCCTATGCCGAGCTGAGCCAGGAGACCATCCGCAGCTATCTCGCAGCGCTCGCCACGAGCGGAGCCAGCAGCCGGTACCTCGCCGACCTGACCGAGTTTTACACCGCCTACTTCGGTTACCTGTCCGAGGGCGGCAATCCGGACAATTTCGCCGGCCTGCCGGTCCCGCCCGACTTCCCCGCCTTTGCCGATGCTCTCAACGCCTACGCGGCGTTCCTGGCCGCGGGCGGTCTACCCAGCGGCTATGCGGCGCAAGACCTGTCGGCGCTTGCGACCTATCTCGAGGCGCTTGAAAGCTCGGGTCGGTTGACCGACCTGCTGGGAGCCAACGGCACCCTGCTCACGCAGTATTTCGCCTTCATCGGGGCGGGTGGCGCCCCCGATGCCTTCACCGGCCTGCCCGTTTACGAAAGCTACGTGCAGGCGTTGAACGCATATTACGCCTTCCTCGCCACCGGCGGGCTGCCGGGCGATTATACAGCGCTCGATCAGCAGACGCTGGCAGGCTATCTTGCGGCACTGAGCAATGCCGGCGGCTTCGCCGCCTACGGCTCGCTCAATGCCTTCTTCGCCGATTACTACGCCTATATATCGGGCGGCGGGGACCCGGCGGGTTTCGCCGGCCTCCCTGCCTATGTCGACCATGCCGCAGCCTTGGAGACCTATTACGCCTTCCTCGCCGGCGGCGGAAATCCGAGCGCCTACACCGCGCTCAGCCAGACCCAGATCGAAACCTATATCGCGGCCTTGCGCACCAGCGATGTGCTGGACGATTATTTCGCTGCGGGGATCGCGACTTTCCTGTCCGATTTCGGCACCTATCTGGCGGGTGGCGGCGATCCCGACGCGTTCGACGGCCTGGCGGGGATCGCTCCCGGTGGCTCGAGCAGCCCCCAACTCGCCAATGCGATCTTTGTGGTGGGGCGCAACAACCAGCAGTTCGGCTGGTCTCGCTCCGATGTCGCTATCGAAGCGGATGGACAGATCACCAGCGCGAGCCGCGCCGGCACCAACAGCAACTTTCTTTTCGACCCCGCGACCCAGCAATTGGTCGAATCGGGCCGGTTCGGCGACGATGTCGCCTGGACCCGCTATCAGAACGCGCAGAACGATCCGGTAACGGGCTCCTATGCCAATGCGAGCACCCACATCATCGCAGGCACCCCGGCAGTCAATCTGCCCTCGGGCGGGATCGTGCGCTATCGGCTGGTCGGCGGCACCGCGCCCACCGATATCGTCGCGGCACGCGGTTCGACCGGATATTTCACCGGCGATCTCGCGGTCAAGTTCGGCACGATCCCGGCGATCGGTTTCGATTTCGCAGTCACCAGCGGGGACCGCAGCTTTGCGGTCAGCACTCCGGGCGGCTCGGCCAACCCGGCGTTCGGCGACCCGCCGCTGAACACCCAGACCCTGCAGTTCGACGCCGGCCCGCTTTTGAAATGCACCCCCGATTGCGGCGCCAGCGTCTCGGGCGGGCTGTTCGGCGACGGAGCGTCCTTTGCCGGGTTCCAGTACTCGCTGTGGCGGGCAAGCGGGCAGACCTTCGAGAACTACATTCTGGGCAGCGCGATCTTCGGCACCGGGGGGACTGCGCTGGCGGGGCTCGGCACGCCCCCGCCGCCGCCGCCTCCTCCGCCACCGCCTCCGCCGCCCGCAGCGAACTACGCGGGCGGGTTCGATGCCAGCGCGGCCAATTCCAATACCGCGATCGCCTTCACGCTCACCCAGGCCGGGTTCGTGATCCCGGTGCAGGCCAGCACCCCGCGCTACGGCGGTTCTAACTTCGGCGTGACGCCCAATATCCATGTCGTCGAAACCTCGGGCGCACTGGCGCGGATCGAAGCAAGCAATGGCGCAACCGTGATCGATCGAGGCGACGCGGAGAATTTGGACATTGCGGGCGGTGCCAATCTGATCATCGGTCGCTGGTCGAACGGCAGGATCGTCGATGGCCGCGGCGGGCCCAACGGGTTCAACACGCTGAGCGCGAACCAGGGCCTGCACTATTTCGTGGCCCGCGGGTTGACCGACCCGATCGCAATCGCCTCGGGGCGGGTCGAATACACGCTGGCGCATGCCACCCAGCCGACACTGGGCAGCGGCCGGGCGGAGCCGGGAACCTTCAACGCCAATCTAGCGATCGAATACGGCACCGCGCCCAAGCTCGGGATCGATGGCACCATCGTCTTCGCCGGTGCTAACGGCTTTACCTACAGCTTCGCCACCACCGGCGGGGCCGCTGCTCCCAGCAAGGAAATCGGCTTCAGCGAGGCATCGGCGGCGGGACGGGGCGGCTTCTTCAGCTTCGCCACCGACACCGGCAGCACCGACACCGGGCTCGACGGGCTGCTGCGCGCCAACGGCTCGTTGGGCGATACCGCTGGGAGGGAGCTCGCCTTCAGCTATACCGTCGATCTGGTACCTCGCACCGGGTTCCAGGGCGAGTCGATCGCCGGCGCCGCTCTGTTCACCGGCACCTCACACTACAATTACAACCCCTACCAGGGTATCGCGCCTGCCATCGGCATGGTGCGAGACAATACCGCCCGGGCACCGCAGATCGAACCGGATCTTCGTGCGCAGCCTTTGCCCGGAATCGCGATAGCGGGTTCGATGGCCATCCCGATGCCGTGGGATCGTTGGGGAGCGCCAGATGCGATGCCGGGACCGTACGGGCCAGAATCCGCCCACGCAATCCAGCCCACCGTCCCGCAGATCGACCGGCTTCGCGCCCGCGCCGAGACCATTCTTGGCGGGCTGGTCATCTATGACAAATAGCAATCCACTATGATTAGCCGGGCTCAGGAAATGATTCGATACCTACAACTCGGGCGACCTCGCTGGTGGTCGAGCCTTGGGCCCCGCCAATTTGTCATCCTTTTCTGACGTTATGTCGACCATGCGGGTGTCGCCGCATGGAGTTGTCCAAGGAGCACAGTGAAACCCCAAGCGATGATTGCCGCGACAACGCCGCGATCACGCCGACCGTCCGCGAAGAAGCGATTTTTCGTTTGCCCAGCCTCCTTTCAGCCTACAGAATGAGAAACGGGGGGATGGGGTACATGAAGAAAATCATGGCAGCGCTCACGACGGCCGCTGGAATCTTGACCATCCCACAAGCACATGCGGCGCCGGACCGGAGTCGCCTGGATGCATTGATAGCGCAGTTCGAGGCTGCGGACGCCAACAGCGATGCGGCAAGCTATCGCGATCTGGCAGACCGGACCTTGGCGGAGGCGCAGCGGCTTTTTCCTGTGGGCCATCCGGAGCGCGCCGCACGCGCGCTCTACGTGGCGCAGGCGCATGCTTCCGCCGGCGATATAGACCGGGCGCAGACGGAAGTGGATCGGATCATTCCACAGCTGGAGGCGGCACCCGAATACCGCGCCGACTGGCGCAATGCGCTTAGCCTGCGTGCCTATATTCTGAATTTCAGGGGCGATCACGCCGGAGCGCTGGCGATCAACGAACAGCTTGTTGCGGAATATGCCGACAATGCCTCGAACCAAGGCTTGCGCGACCACGCAGTGGCGCTGTCGAACCTGGCCGCCTCCTATCTAGAACATGGCCGGCTGGATGATGCTCTTGCGCGCAACGCAGAGGCGATCCGGATGGGTCTCGCGCTCGATCCGGTTCCGGAAGACGTAGCGATCTGGAGCGCAAACCGGGTGGTGTATTTCTACACTGCCGGGCAGACCGAAGAGGCTGTCGCAACGGCGACCGATGCAATTGGCAAGACAGGCTCCGCGCTTGGCGCAGATCATCCGGCGATGGCCAATCTTTATGCCAATTTCGGCGCTATCCTGCTGCGTCTGAACCGGCCGAACGATGCGATGGCACCGATCCGTCAGGCGTTCGAGCTCGTCGAAAAGGCAAATGGCGGCCCGAACCAGAACAGCGCTGCGATGCGCGTCCAGTTTGCCCAGGCACTGGTACGGGCCGGTAGGCATGAAGATGCCATCGCCTTTCTCGACCATGCAACGCCGATCATCGATGCGCAGCTCGGACCCGAGAGCGACCGTGCCCTGGCCGCGCGCGATACGCGGTTGACTGCGCTGATCGCGCTGGAGCAGGGCGTTCAGGCCGAAGCCCTGGCGAGGGAGCTGCTCGCCGTGCGCGACGCGCGCCTGCCTGAAGGCCACCGTGACCGGGCGAATACCCGCGACAACCTGGCCAGAGCAGCATTCACCCTCGAAGACTGGAGTACCGCACGCGACGCCGCAGCGCAGGCCGTTGCCCTGCGCCGTGTGATGCTCTCACCCGAACATCCCGACCTGTTGGTATCGCGCGCATTCCTCCTGCGAGTCGAGGATCGCGGCGATTTGCGCCCTGTCGCCCAGCTTGTTGCGGATGCGCGTGACCTGTTCGAGGCGTTGACGCTTAACGCGCAGCTCGCGCGCGGGTCGGCACAGGCGGAGCGACAGCGTCCCGCCTATGGTTGGCTCGCCGAGGTCTTTGCCAGGCGCGGTGCGATCGACGATGCGTTTCGCGCGCAGCAATGGGCAGCGCGGACCGCGCTGGACGAGACGTTGGCGATCGCAGCGAGCGAGCGGGCGGCACGATCGGACCCTGCTCTGGCGGCGGTGCTCGCGCAACGCCGCGACCTGGTTGCCGAGCGACAGGGACTCGAAGCGAGTATCGATGCAAACGGCATGAAGCCCGATCCGGCGTTCGATCTGGCAAGCGTAACAAACAAGCTCGCGATCAACCGGACCGAAACGACCAAGCTCGATGCTGCATTGACGCCGGACCAGCGCAAAAGTCTCATCTTCGCGCCAGCCACGCTCGCCGGAGTGCAGGCAAATTCCCCCCGCCGCGATGTCAGCATCATGATCACCGATATCGGTCAGGGCTGGCTGGTGACCGCAATCGCCGACAAACAGGCGCAACAAAACCTGCTTGGCCGAGATGTGCCGATCGATGATCTTGTCCGACGTCTGCGTGCCGTGGCGGATCCCGGCGGCGGCGCGCTGGACCGCGCCGCGTCGACAAAACTGTTTGCTGCGCTTTTCCCGGACGAAACCGGCGCCCTGGTGCGCTCGGCGCGTCAGCTGCAGGTGACAGCCAACGGCACGCTGGCCGGGCTGCCCTTCGGCCTGCTCTCTGGAGACCGGGATGGCCGAAGTCTGTTGCTGGAAACGGCGACCATCGTCCGGCGCGTGGGTGCGCCTCGGAGCCCGATGCCCGCATCTCGGCCAACGAGCGATACGCTCATCGCGTTCGGGGGCGTTTCCGGCGACCCGGCAAAAACGCTCATGGCCATGCGTTCGGCCAGCACTGCCAAGACCATTGCGGACCTGCCGGATTTGCCGGATTCGCGGTTCGAGCTTGCAGCGCTGGGACGGGCGATCGGTGCAGGCTCCGCGCAGCTTCTGGCGGGTGAGGAGGCAACCGAAGCGGCGCTGCGCGGTGTCTCCGTTCCATCGGGCGCCGTCCTTGCCTTTGCCACTCACGGCCTGTTGTCGGGCGAGCTCGAAGGTCTGAGCGAACCGGCGCTTCTGCTGTCGCCCGCCGGAACCGACGATGGCTTGCTCAAACCGAGTGAAATCGGCGCTATGAACCTGCCGGCCGGACTGGTCATTCTGTCCGCCTGCAATACCGCGCCGAGCAGCACGAGCGACAAATCCCATTTGGCCGGGTTGGTGCAGGGGTTCTTTCTTGCCGGATCGGCTCGCGTTTTGGCGAGCCACTGGCCGGTGCGCGATGATGTGGCACGCCGCCTCTCGATCAGCACCGTGCGCGGTATGAACTCCGGGATGTCGCCAGCCGAAGCATTGCGGCAAGCGATCGCCAGCTTGCGAACCGGTGCGGATGGCGAGCCGGCGCTCGATCATCCATCGCATTGGGCCGTCTTTGAGCTTTTTGAAGCAAGCTGACTGCATGCGTCGGCGAATGCAGGCGTGCTGTCTGTCCTCGGCATCGGACTGCCAGCTGGCCGGAATGCATCTTGCGCATCAACAGGGTAGCATTGTGCCGAGCTCGTGATCGCGGTGCGAACAACGGTCTGGCTGACTTAGTCCGCTGTATTTCACCGGCGCTCATCTCGGCGCAGGGAGCCTTCGTCGAAGTCTGGACTTCGGAAAGCAAATGACTCTCCCGCTTCCCTCACAAAGGAAAGGTCCGCCGCCCCAGAGGGACGACGGACCGTGCCGCGTTCGATTGCCGGTTCGAATTAACGCAGCAGCGAAAGAACGTTCTGCTGGCTCTGGTTGGCCTGTGCGAGCATGGCGCTCGAAGCCTGGCTGAGGATCTGCGACTTGGCGAGAGCGGTCGTTTCGGCCGAATAGTCGGTGTCTTCGATCCGCGAACGCGCGTCGGAGAGGTTGGTGATGTTGTCGCTGAGGTTGTTGACAGCCGATTCCAGCTGGTTCTGCGACGCACCGAGTTCGGCACGCGTGCTCGAAATCGTCTCGATCGCGGTGTCGAAAACCGCGAGATCGCCGGCGGCAAGCGCTTCCACGTCGACTGCAGCAGCAGCGGAAAGATCGATTGCACCGAAGTTGAGCGTGACCGTGTCGGTCTCGTTCGCGCCAGCCTGGATGGTGACCGCGCCGGTGGTGCCCGCGGTGCCGTCGAACAGCTTCTGGCCGTTGAACTCGGTGTTGGTCAGCACGCTGTCGATCTGCTCGTTCAGCGCGTCCATTTCGGATTTGATGTTGCCGAGATCGGTGGTCGAATAGGTGCCGTTCGAGGCCTGGACGGTCAGCTCGCGCTGACGCTGCAGCATGTTGGTCACTTCGTTGAGCGCGCCTTCGGCGGTCTGCGCCATCGAGATGCCGTCGTTGGCGTTGCGGATGCCCTGGTTCATGCCCTTGACCTGCGAAGTCATCGAGGTGGCGATGGCGAGGCCGGCGGCGTCGTCCTTGGCGGAGTTGATGCGCTTGCCGGTCGACAGGCGTTCCATGGCGGTAGCGAGCGACTTGCCGGCAGCGTTCGAAGCGTTGGAGGCCTTCAGCGCCCCGATGTTGGTATTGATGACGTTCATGACAGATATCCCTCTTGGTCTAACGATCACTGCCCCTGGTCAGGATGCGGCAGCCGAAACCCAGACCGACCGGATCGCTCGGGGATTAAGGCAAAAAGCGTTTCGCCCGCAGGGTTCCGTTAACCATATCCGTATTTCTACGGGGTCTAAATTTATCCATTTGTTGGACGTCCCGGGTGCAAATCAGCGCCTGTCGGTAAGACATGCCAATTGGGGGCAAAGATGGACGCGATCACCAAGACCACGAATTTCGCACGGCGGCACGCGACCATAGAGTCGCGGCTGGCGGGGATCGCGTCGTCGCTGTTCATGGATCGACCGGTCACGCTGGCCGACGAAGGCGAGTCCGCGGCGAACCGCGACGCCCGTACGATCACTCTGGCCCGCAGCGAAACGCCGCAACTCGGCTTCGCCGGAACCGGCGGCACGCTCACTTACAAGGACCCCATCGCCGAGAGCAGCATCGCTGCGCTGGTTGCGATGATCTATTCGGGGCAGGGTCCGGTCGCGGCCGATCCCGCCTCGCTTTCGGTGATCGCGCTGGCCGACCGGCTCGCGCGGACCGATATCCCGGTGCTGATCAACGGGCCGACGGGCACCGGCAAGGAAGTCCTCTCCAATTTCATCCACCGCCGCAGCGATCGCCGCGACAAGCCGTTCATCGCGCTCAACTGCGCCGCGATCCCCGAGGCGATGCTCGAAGCCATGCTGTTCGGGCATGAGAAGGGCTCCTTCACCGGCGCCAGCGCGGCGGGCGAGGGCTTCTTCCGCGCTGCCGATGGCGGCACGCTGCTGCTCGACGAGATCGCCGAGATGCCGCTTTCGCTCCAGGCGAAACTGCTGCGCACACTGCAGGAAGGCGAGGTGGTGCCGATCGGCGCGACCCGCCCGATCAAGGTGGATGTCCGCATCATCGCCTGCGTCAACCGCGACCTGCCGCTGGAAGTGGCCGAGGGCCGCTTTCGTGCCGACCTCTATTATCGCCTC
>JAHJWA010000379.1 GCA_018828205.1 Alphaproteobacteria bacterium | reverse complement strand
CGTTGTCGTGTTGGCCGCGGTTGTCGCAATCGGCACCAGTCTCAACGCGATCTTCACGCTGTTCAGTCGCAGTCTGATGGCGATGGGGCAGGCGGGGGTTTTGCCACAGGCTTTCGCCCGGGTTCATCCGCGCTGGCGCGTTCCGCATATCGCATTGCTGGCAGTGTTCGCCCTCGGTTGTGTCGGCCTGTTTCTGCCGATGGAGCTGACCTTCCTGTTCCTGGCAGTCAACATCCCCAACCTCGTCAAATATGGCAGCATCTGCCTTGCAGCCGCCAAGGTTGCTCGCAACCACCCGGATATCTACGAGGCGGCCTCGTTCCGCCCCTCGCGGGGGCGGATGATCGCTCTGGGCAATATCGGGGCCGCCTGTGCAGCCGCGCTCGTGTTCACAGGGCTGGAGGCCGACTGGCGGCCCTATGGACTGCTGCTGGTCTGGGCCGGCGTGGGCGGTATCTGGTACGCGCTGCGGCGAAACGGGAGTCGCGGTGCGGCAGAGAGCTAGTCGTGGCTCTCGTGGTCATTCCCGCCGGGGGGCACACCCGTCTCCGCTGCGGCAGGCATGACGACAGTCGGCGCATCGGCGAAAGGCCGAACACCCATCTGGGCCCAGATTTCCGAAGGGTAGAAGACGCTTCCGCCTTTCACCACCATCGCGATACGGTGAAGCGCGGTCATATCCTCCAGCGGATCGCCGTCCACCAGGATGAAATCGGCCAGCTTGCCCTTGGCGACGGAGCCCAGCTGCTGGTCGCGGCCCATATAGATTTCAGGCCCCAGAGTGGCCAGGTGGAGTACCTCTGCCGGCGGGATCCCTGCCTCGGCATATATCTGCAGTTCGCGGTGGACCGAAAGGCCGGTGCCGTCGTCGGTGCCGGGTAAGATCGTGATGCCCCGCCGGTGCATTTCGCCAAGCAACCGCTTGATAGTCTCGAATGCTCCCAAGTAGGCAGCATCGTCGATCTCGCTTTCGATCCGGGCGATCCCCTGTCGGCGGCTGCGCTGCAGGCCCGCGGGCAGGTGATCGAAGTAGCTGGCCACTGCCGGGCTGATTGCGCCATCCCGGCTGAGCATCAGCAACTCGAGCGTCACGGCGGTGGGGTCGATCGCGATATCCCTGGCCTCAATCGTGCCGAGGGTCGCTTCGACCCGGGGTTCGCTTAGTTCCAGTCCCGCCGACCGTTTCATCGCCGTGAGCCGCAGGATGGTGCGGGTGTCTTCTTCTGGTTCGAGCACCCAACCCAGCATCAACTGGTTGATATGGGTGAGCTCGTCATAACCCGCGGCAATCATTCCGTCCGCGTCCGAAAACGCCGGGACATGGCCGGCCACCCCAAGTCCGAGCTTATGCGCCTCTGCTGCCACCGCGGGCACCCAGTCCGGGTTCATCGAATTGTAAATCTTGACCTGCTGGTATCCGCGCGCGGCGTACCAGCGCACCGCATCCAGCGCTTCCTCCTCGCTGTCGACTATGAAGCCGTTGCGCGAACTGTATTCGCTACGCCCTTCGATGAAGCCGCTACGCATGATCCGCGGGCCGATGATCTCACCGGCATCGATTCGGCGTGTCAGTTCGAGCAAACTCTCATTGTCGTTGCCCATGTCGCGCACCGAGGTGACGCCCGATGCGATGTAGAGCAGGGCGGACTGCATCGATACATGGGCATGCATGTCGTGCAGGCCGGGAAGGACGGTCCGCCCCTCGCCGGCGATCACGACCTCGCCCGGTGTGCCGGGACTCTCCAGCGGCTCGATTGCAGCGATGCGGTCGCGGAAGAACAGCACCGAGACCCGCTCGCCCAAGGTGACCGTGGCCGGATCGAAGATGCGTACGTCACGCAGGCGAACGGGCGCTCCATAGTCATGCGCCAACTCGTCCTGAAGCGCGGCGTAGCGATCGGCTCCGCGTTGCACTGCAATTTCGCCGAGTTGATCGGCGTGGCGCTCGTATCCCTCGCGTATGACCACGCTGCCGATCGACAGGCGAGCGAACATCCGGTCCTCATCATCGAGCAGGATTGTGTCGGGTGACAAGCCAATCCCTCTGATCGACACCGCGCGGTAGGTTTGCGATCCGAGCGTGACCGGATCTTCCACATCCAACATCAGCCGTCCGCCCGGCAGCGCGGGCAGGGACCGGTCCTCGTCCGACAGCAGGGCGCGGGCATAGACGCCCAGCGACCAAGGGCTGCCTTCCTGGGCGATGTAGAGCGATGGCTCGTTGAGCTGCATTGACCCGTCGCCGGTCCCGTCGGTCCATCGAGCCGCGTTTTTTTCGCGCAGAAAGACCTCGTCGATCGGGTTCATGAAGGTAGAGGTGCCCTGCAGCCGCCATTCCTTTGGCAGCCCGGAATCGTCGAGCACCAGGCGTTCGCGCATCGTCGGGCCGCGCCCGTTGTTCTTCACGTCATAGGTGACATCGACTTCTCGGCCTTCGATCTCCACCTCTACGAAGCCGACCTTTTCGCCATTGGCGAGCACAGAGTAGCGTTCCGTTTCTGCCACCGCCGATGTGGCGACGATCGCAGAGGAAAGGGCGAGGGCGGTTCGAAGGATGCGGCGTGGGGTCAAGATTTCGTGCTCCGGTAGAGATGGGCAGCAGCGGCAAGGTCCTGCACCGCATGGCCCAGCGATTTGTAGGCGGTGATCTGCTCGGCCGACTGCCGGCCCGGCATGGAACCCTGCAGCACCTCGCCGATTTCTGCTGCGATATGCTGGTCGGATACGATGCCCTCGGCTTTCGCCACGAGAAATTCGGCAGCGGCATCGAGAGCGGAGGCGCGGCTGTCGACGATGAACCGCGTTCGCGCCACGAGGGCGCTGTCCACCTCCACCGGGCCCGGTCCGCTCGACCCCACGATATTCACGTGACAGCCCGGCTTGAGCCATTCCCCGGCCAGAATGGGTTCGCGCGAGGAAGTTAGGGTGCAGATGACATCTGCGCGGCCAACCTCGTCCGCGATGGCGCCCGCCGGTTCAACCGGCAGACGATCCTGGTATTGCTCTGCAAGCGATCGCGCCTTGCCACCGTCACGGCCCCAGATCGCAATACGCTTGAAGTCTCGTACCAAGGGCAGCGCAGCCAGGTGAGTATGTGCCTGGCCGCCGGTTCCCATGATCAGCAAATTTGCGGCGTCCGTGCGTGCCAACGCCTCGGTCGCAACCGCTGTAGCGGCGGCGGTGCGGATATGTGTCACCTCTTCCGCATCGACGATTGCCACCGGACGTCCCTCTGTCGGTTCGAACATCACGATGACCCCTTGGTGCCGCCGAGTGCCGGGGCTTGCCGGGTCAGCAAAGACGCTGATCATCTTTGCCCCGAACATGTCGTCATCGCCCAAGGAGCCGGGCATCTGGGCGAACGTGCGCCCTTCGCCCATATGGATCATCGTGCGCAGCAGCTGGCGGGTTCGTCCCTGCGACAGTGCGATCATCGCTTCACGAACGACGTTGATGCAGCCCGGATAGTCGAGCGAGGCGCGCACTTGGGCACCGTCGAAAAAGATGAGATCGGAATGCGGCAGGGTTCAAGGTCCTATGGCTCGGATGGAGAAACAGAATAATCGCACTTGATGGAAGCACTTTGCCTTTCTACGCAACTCCTGCCATAAAATTGGATAAGCTATCGCCTTGTCTGAGCTCAGGAGCATAATTTGCCTGCAGAACTTGATCGTCTCGATCTGAAAATCCTCGATCGCCTACAGATCAACGCAGCCGAGACCAGCAGCGAGATTGCCGATCAGGTCGGGTTGTCCCAATCTCCCTGCTGGCGCAGGATACAGCGTCTCAAGGCCGAAGGTTACGTGAAAGGCGAGGTGGCGATCCTCGATCGCGAGAAATTTGGCGAGAGCATGTATATATTCGCCCAGCTAAAGATGTCTCGCCTTTCAAATGAAGACCGCGAACGTTTCGTCCAATCCATTCATGAGATCGACGAGATCACGGAAGCCTATACATTGTTTGGCGATATGGATGTGATGCTGAAAGTGCTGGCTCCCAATATCGCTTGGTACCAGAACTTTACCTTTCGAAGGCTGTTGCGGCTGCCCGGAGTGGAAGATGTCCGATCGACAGCGACCCTTTCCGAGCTGAAGAACACTCACCGCATCCCTCTTCCGGACATGTGATCGTGCGTCGTGGGAGATTTATGCGGAGAAGCTCCCACCCGTACGATGATTGCATATCCCATGCTCGGCGGTGGGGGTAGCAACGGACAGATGAGATCGATCTTTCTGTTCTGCGCGTCGGTTTTCGCGCTCTCGCCCCTGTCGGCATTTGCGCAGAGCCAGGATGGCCGCCCAGAGCTCCGCCTCGAGCTTGCTCCCCGCGACGGCAACGCCGACGGGATCATCGATAGGCTCGGCGTTCGAATTTTCGTCGCCGATGCGGCTGGCGGCTTCCGCTTGGCGACGATGGCCAACAACGTCGACACATCAGCCTCGCGTATCTCGGACCTGCGCTTTTTGGCGGATGGCGCAGAGGCCGTCGTCCAGGTGACGGACGTGACCGAAGACCCGTCAAACGCAACGCGTCGCTGGCGTGTCGAGGGGGCGAAGGCCCCTGTTACAATTTCGTATGATTTGACCATCGATCCGGACCGCGAGCCGCTGGCCCTGCCTCAGTATGAGCTTCGCACGGGGGCGGCGGGAATGTCCGGGGCCGCGATCGCGTTTCTGATCCTGCCAGACGACCAAAAGGCGCGCGAAGTCGAAGTGTCGTGGAACCTCGACGACATGCCGGCAGAGACGGTTGGCATATCCAGTATTGGGATCGGCAGGGCTCGCTCGCACCGCGCCCTGCGCAGCAGCGAGATTGCGTCGACATACTATATGGCGGGTGCACCCAAACTTTTCCGAAGTGATGGATTCTTCGGCGCTTTGCAAGGAGACCTGGCTTTCGACGGGCTCGACCTGATGCAGTGGGCAAAGCAATTGCATTCGTATTACGCGGATTTTTTCCAGTACAAGCCGGAGATTTTCGGAGTGTTCGGAAGAACCAACGCGCTCAATCCGGGCAGCGGGATCGGGCTCACCGACAGCTTTGCTTTCACCTTTAACGACACGATCTCGCGGGAGGGCCTGCAGGGTTTGCTCGCGCATGAAATGTTGCACGCATGGGTACGGTCGCTCGGGGACACGATGGACTCAGCGAACGGCCTGGGTTCGAGCTGGTTCGGAGAGGGATTGGCCGTTCATTACCAGCGGCTGCTGCCACGGCGGGCGGGTTTGATCGACGACGCCGCGTTTCTCCGCGATCTGAACGAGACCGCGGCCCGCTACTATACCAACAAGCTGATCGGTACACCGAACGATGAGATTGCGGCAGGCTTCTGGCGCGACACGCGGATCCGCGTTCTGCCGTACGATCGTGGATCGCTCTATTTCGCCAAAGTTGATGCCGACATCCGCGCCATCTCTGGCGGAACGCGTAGTCTGGACGATCTCGTTCGCCGCATGCTGGCCGAACGAAGGGCCGGGCGGGCAATGGACCTCGCGCTGTGGGAGCGCCTCCTGCTCGCGGAGCTGGGGGATGAGGGCCTGAACGAGTTCCGCGAAATGCTCGGCGGCAAAACGATCGTGCCACCGCCAGATGCTTTCGGAAGCGAATTCGCGCGGGTTCGGCGGCCTTTGAAGCGGTTCGACCTCGGGTTCGATCCGGAGGTGCTGGTTTCGGAGAGTCGTATCGTGCGCGGGTTGAAGCCTGGATCCAATGCCGCGAAGGCGGGCCTGCGAAACGGTGATGTTATCCTGAATCGGTTTCCGCAGGATTCGATGCAGGCAGACCAGCAAGCGGTTCTGAAACTCAATGTCCTGCGCGACGGGCGTAGCCAGGAGCTGACTTACCTTCCTCGCGGCGAAGTGGTCTACGCATACCAATGGATAGATATGGGCAGCGGAGGGGGCCCTCGCGGCCAGTGATCGGCGGCGGGGCTGGCCTACATAGGGGCTGTGAAGCGCGCTAATTGCCGGTCCGCATTGTGAAGCGCCAGCGCGAGCACCACCAAGGCGGCGCCAAAAGCGACATGGATCACCAGATTGAAAACCGTCATCAGCGCACGATCGTGAAAGTCATGCCCTCGCGCAGCCGTCGTCCTATTCGGCGATGTGGCACGCGGGGTCGCGTCGTACCGGATTGGCCCGCACTGCCGCTCCGCCCGCAAGGCCGACTTCATAGTCCGAGAAGCGGGGGTCACTCCACAGATAGTCGGTCGAAATATACTGGGCACCGCTCGCCAGGGCTGCCTGGAACCGCGTGTCGTCGCCGGCGCGTGCCTCGCGCGTGTCGGCATCGGCGCGGGTGCGGACCAGAAATCCCGCCTGCACGGCCTCGCGGATTCTGGTTTGCTCGGCGATCGGGTCGTTGAGCGTGAGATAGGCTGCGGCTGGCGAGTGTTCGTCGGTGTTGATGAAGAAGACGCGCCCCTCGAGCGATGGGCGGCCCCCGCGATAGATCGCGACTTTCTCGGGGCCCTCATCCAGCGCAAACAGAAAGCGGCCCCGGGCCTCGTGCAGTGCGGGCCAGTTGTTGGCGAGCACGGCTTCGCGCAAGGTGTCGTAATCGCCCTGGACGTCATCCGGGGTGATGAGCTTGTCGGGAGGCAGGATCGAGCGGATTTCCGCGTCCAGCGCATCGAATGCCGCCTCGTCGAAACGCAAGGCAGGCCGGCCCTCAGCTTCATTGTCCGTTTCCTTGGCATTGACCATCAGCAGGATCGGCACGTGCCGGGGATGGGCATCGGACCAGTCGCGCAGGATGCGAAGGCATTGAACCAGCTGGAGGCACGAACTGCCATTGTCGATGCGGGCGATGTGCAGCACCTTGAACCCGGGCGCCTCCAGTTCGGGTATGGCCCCGCCAGGAACCGCATAATAGCCGCCCAAGGGATCGCGGTTGACGTCCAGCTCGATCTGCCTCGCACCGCGATCGAGCTGCTCGTTCAACGGACGATGCGCATAGTCGAGCGCTTCGGCTGCGCGGGCATTTCTCTCCCGCAGCGCCTCCATCACCTCGGGCGGCATCGGCAATTTGTAACTGTTGTGCGAGCCGACCGCGCTGATGTCGTTCACGCGGAGCGCGCCGTCGGCCATGGCGCAGGCAAGGAAAATCGAGAGCAGGATCATGGGAATTCCTTGGCAGCAGGAGGATGCACCGATCCACAAAGCACATCACTATGGCACCATGATTTCGGTGTGCCCCCTTCAGGAAAGGTCCGGAGCCTTGCGACCCTCGAGGAGCAAAGGGACCGGCAGAGCGGTGTCCGGAAAGGCGGCGGAGCAGGGTCAGAGCCTCGCCACGCCCAGCCGCGCCCAGCTGCCGAGGTGTTCAGTCCTCGGATTGCTCAAGGCGGGCACCCTCGATCACGGCATCGTATCTTTGCCGCGCCAATTCGGCGGCTCGCTTTTCAGCCTTTGATCGACCATGTCTCGCCCGGTTGATTTCCGCGCGTCGTTCGTCGGCCGCGCGGCTCCTGACTTTTCTTGCCTGCCGCAAGTTGATCACATCGCCCATGTCGGTCTGATACTCGTTTCCGCTCCGGACGACCAAGCATTCGGCACGGCTGGTTGCAATGGTGAATGCGCGCGATGCCGTCTACAGGCTCGAGAATGACTGCCGCGAAGGCTGACGTCCCAATCGTAAGCCGGACGCAGATCCGGCTCCTCGGTAAAACAGAAGGATCCTCCTGCCAGGCTATGAAGTCCACCGATGAAACCTTGGCGGAGCTCGGCTGGAGTGCCTTTTTCAGCGAGCAGGTCTCGAAGGAGGAGGCGCAACGATGCTCTCCGGTACGGGTGATGGCCGTCCATCGCGGCAAGATCGCCGTCACTGGCGCCGGCACAAACCACTTGATCACGCCCTATATCGCCGGAGCCTCGCCCTCCGATCATCATCCGACCGTCGGCGACTGGTTGCTGGTCGAAGACGGCTCGTTGCAGCCGATGCGCGTTCTTCCGCGGATGAATCTGTTCAAGCGGCGTGCGCCGGGCGATCCGCGCAAAGAGCAGATGATCGCCGCCAATGTCGACACGCTGTTTGTGGTGACCTCCTGCAACCGGGATTTCAGCGTCGCGCGGCTCGAGCGCTATCTGGTGCTGGCGCGCGAAGCGGGCGTTTGTCCGATCGTCGTTCTCACCAAGACCGATCTGACCGCAACCCCCGAGGACTTTGTGACAGCGGTCCGCACATTGGAACCTGGATTGCGCATCGAAACGGTCGACGCACGAAACCCCGCCAGCGGAGCGCATCTCGCACCCTACTGCGGCATGGGTAAAACCGTTGCGCTTATGGGTTCCTCGGGCGTGGGCAAATCGACGCTCGTCAATACTTTGCGCGGCTTGGAAAGCATCGCCACGCGAGCGATCCGTGCCAGCGACGATACGGGACGCCACACCACGACTGTTCGCCAAATGCACCGGCTCGACCACGGCGGCTGGCTGCTCGACACACCCGGCATGCGCGAACTGCAATTGTCCGACGCGGGCTCCGGCATATCCGAGGTTTTCGATGACTTTGTCTTAGCGGCGGAAGGCTGTCGCTTTTCGAACTGCGCGCATCGAAGCGAACCCGGCTGCGCCGTTCACGCAGCAATCACCGATGGCAAGCTGACACCGGAACGATTCAATCGCTGGCTCCAGCTGGCGGCGGAAGACATCGTCGCGCCCCTATACCCGAAGCGTCGGCGATGAAGCGATCCGCAGGAATCGGCCCGATCAGCGCTGTTTCCTGGCAATGGCGGCTGTAAAATCCGGATCCTTCTTCGCCACCCAATCTACAAATTTGCGCAGATTAGGGTTAGCAAGCAGGGCCTCCACATCGGTTCCATGGCGCTGCAGTTCGGAATTGCTGAAATTGGCGATCAGCGTCTGCTGGCAGATCGAATGCATAGGTACCACATCGCGCCCGCCGCGGCTCTTGGGAACCGGGTGGTGCCAGATAATGGTTTTGCCGGTCGGCCGACCACAAAGCCAGCAAGGCACCGCCACCTCCGGAGCCTTCTCCTCATGATCCAAGTCGTCATAAGGGCCATGTTTCGAATATTTGCGGGCCATGCGTCTACCTGTAGGACAAATTTCGCGATGCTCCCCATAGCGGCGCGGTCAGTATAACGACACCATCATCTCGGGCGGGGCCGGTCACGGTCTGGGCCCTCGGCCAATTGGAGGCATGACCGAAGCATGGTGGGTCACACCCAGCCTGCTGCGACGGATCTGCCGACCGTGACGAAGATCGAGAGGTTCGCGAAGAGCTTGGTAGATGACACCGGTCTCGGTGCCGCTCTGGATACGAGGAAGCGGGAAGGGCAGCTGACGGCCCAGCTCTGGTCGTTCGTTCCGGCGTCTGGCGGCACCCGCATGGAGCTGAATGACCGAGCTGAGGGCGCGGCCGGTGCAGTGATCGGAAATCTTGCCTGTCAGCTTGGGGCCCAAGTCCGGTCCTTGGCCGCGGTTGCGGGTTGCGCGGGGCGGATGAACCGGCCATCCGGCAGGCATGACCTTCACCGCTTCCCGCCGCGCCGTTTTGAGCGCCTCGCTCGCCATTCCCGCGCTCGCCTACGCGCCGATCCTGCGCGCCGCGCAGTCCGATCTGTCGCAGCTGTCGGACATGACCGGCGCGGCCAGGCCCATCACCTCGGCGGAACGGCTGGAGCGGATCGCGCGTGCCCAGGCGCTGATGGAAGCGAACGACATTGCCGCCGTGGTGATCGAACCGGGCGCCTCGCTGACCTATTTCACCGGCGTCGAATGGGGCCGCAGCGAGCGCGTGACGGGCGCGGTCCTGCCTCGCGAGGGCGAGCCGCTGATCGTGACGCCTTTCTTCGAGGAACCCTCCGTGCGCGAGACGCTGGATATTCCGGCCCGGCTGCGCGTCTGGCAGGAAGACGAAAGCCCGCTGGCGCTGATCGCCGACTGGCTGCACGAGCGCGGCCTTGCAAGCGGACGGCTGGCCATCGAGGAGACCGCGCGCTTCTTCGTGGCCGATGGCCTGGCGGCCCGTCTCCCGCAGATGCGCACGGTGTCCGCCGATCCGGTGGTGCGCGCGCTGCGCATGCACAAGAGCGCGTCGGAGATCGCCCTGATGCAGCTCGCGACCGACGTGACGATGGCGGCCTATCGCTGGACCTGGCCGCGCATCGAGGCCGGAATGACCGGCGCGCAGATTTCTGCCCTGATGAGCGGTGCGACGCGGGCGCTGGGCGGCACCCCGCAATTCTCGCTGGCGCTGGTGGGCGAGGCGTCCGCCTATCCCCACGGCTCGCGGCAGGTTCATAGGATTGCCGACGGCGAGGTGCTGCTGATGGACTGCGGCTGTGCGGTCCACGGCTACGAAAGCGATGTCTCGCGCACGTTTTCCTATGGGTCGATCCGCGCAGACGTGGCGCGCGTGTGGGAGACCGCAGCGCGCGGACAGCGCATCGCGTTCGACGCGGCGCAGATCGGCACGCCCGCGGGCCGCGTGGACGATGCGGTGCGCGCCTTTTACGAAAGCATGGGCTACGGCCCAGGCTACGCGCTGCCCGGGCTCTCCCACCGCACCGGCCACGGCATCGGCATGGATGGGCACGAACCGGTCAATCTGGTGCGCGGGGAGGAAACTGCGCTGGCGCCTGGCATGTGTTTCTCGAACGAGCCCGG
>JAHJWA010000378.1 GCA_018828205.1 Alphaproteobacteria bacterium | reverse complement strand
TACGATTTCGCGCTCGGCGAGCTCGATCGGCGGACCTTCTTCATCGGCGGGCTCACGGGGCAGCTCGGTGTGGATCGGACCGACAGCCTGCTCGACGCGACCGAGGGCTTTCGCGTGACGGCGCTGGTCGAACCCGAGGGTTCGCTCCAGGACGGCTTCACCCCCTATGTCCGCGCCCGCCTCGACGCCTCGGCCTATTTCTCCGCGACCGACGCCATCGTCCTCGCCGGCCGCGTGCGCGTCGGCACCATCCAGGGTATCGACCGGTTCGACCTCGCGCCCTCGCGGCGGTTCTACGCCGGCGGCGGCGGGTCGGTGCGCGGCTTCGGTTTCCAGAACCTGGGTCCCAAGGTCGAGCTTCCCAATCCCGATTTCGACCCCACCGATCCGGAGGACGAGACCGATCCCACCATCTTCCGTCCGATCGGCGGTCGCAGCCTCAACGAGGCGGCGGTCGAGGCGCGCTACCGCTTCGGCAATTTCGGCGTGGTCGGCTTCGTCGATGTCGGTCAGGTCTATGAAAGCTCGGTCCCCGACTTCTCCGATCTGCGCTTCGGTGCGGGCATCGGCGGGCGCTACTACACCAATTTCGGTCCGCTTCGCGTCGATCTCGCAATGCCGCTGGATCGCCAGCCCGGCGAGAACAAGTTCGCGGTCTACGTCTCGATCGGTCAGGCATTCTGATGGCCGACGAGATCGACACCGGCATCGACGAGACCCCCAATAGCGAAAGCGAGGGGCTCGGAAAGGAGCAGGAGCGGGCGTACGAGCCGGCACCCCAGCGGCGGCACCACCGAGGCCGGACCGTGCTGAAATGGGTCGGCATCGCGCTTGCCGCGGTGATCGCGCTGGTGGTCGCCGCGGTTCTGCTGCTCGACACCGGGCCTGGTCGCCGTTTCGTCGTGAATCAGATCGAGGCGCTCGAATTCGAGAACGGGATGGAGGTCGGCATCGGCCGGATCGAAGGCTCGCTCTATGGCGAAATGATCCTCTACGATTTCAGCCTGGCCGACCCGCGCGGCGCCTTCCTGACCTCGCCCGAAATGCGGGTCGACTGGCGGCCCTTCGCTTTCGCCAGCAATCATGTCGATGTCCGTTCGCTGACCGCCGAGCGGATGACGCTGCTGCGGGTGCCGGAATTCAACGAGATCCCGCCTTCGGGCGAGCCGCTGCTTCCCGATCTCGACATCGACATCGGCGAGTTGCGGATCGAACGGTTCGTCGCCGAAGCAGCCGTCAGCGGAGAGCGCAGGGTGGCGAGCCTCGCCGGTGAGGCGCATATCGCCGACGGCAGGGCGCAGGTCGCGCTCGATGGGAGAACCATCGCCGGACAAGGCCGCGCCGGCGGCGACCGGATCGCGCTCAAGCTCGATGCCGTTCCCGAAGACAATCGGCTCGATCTGGATCTCGATCTCAACGCGCCGGGCGACGGGGTCATTGCCGCACTGGCCGGTTTGACCGAGCCGTTGCGCGTCCGGCTGAACGGTTCGGGCAGCTGGGAAAGCTGGAACGGCCGGCTCGCCGCCGACCTCGCCGGTTCGGAATTCGCCCGGCTTCGCCTCGCTGCGCGCGATGGCACATTCACGCTCGCCGGCCCGACGCGCATCGCGCGTCTGTTCGAGGGTCCGACCGCTGCCCTGCTCGGGCCCATCCTCGACCTCGACCTTGCCGGGGCGCTCGACGAACGACGCGTCACCCTTTCGGGCGGCGTTGCGAGCGATGCCGTCCGCTTGACCACCAATGGCCTTGTCGATCTGGGCGAAAGCGCGTTCGAAGATCTGCGGCTGGGGCTGGTCCTGCTCAAGCCCTCCGCGCTGGCCGAGAACCTCTCGGGCAACGGCCTGCGCGGACAATTGTTGCTCGATGGCGATTTCGCGACGCCGGGCGTGCGCTACGCGATCAACGCGAACCGCCTCGTGATGAACGACATGGGGCTGCGGAATTTCTCCGCCACCGGCGAAGCCGAGATCGACGCGGACCGCATTCTCATCCCCGTCCGGGCGCGCGCCGCGCGGATCACGGGGCTCGATACGGTTGCCGGGGGTACGCTGGCCAATGTCCGGCTCGATGGCGATATTGCTATCGAAGGCCCGCGCATCCTTTCGGACAACATGCGCGTCAGATCCGACCGGATCGATGCCAATGTGATCCTGCTCGCCGACATGTCGACCGGGCTCTACACCGGCGCCATCGATGGCCGGATCGACGATTACCGGGTCGAGAGCGTCGGCGCCTTCGATATCGAAACCGATATCGACCTGCAGACCGAACGTTCGGGCTATTCGCTCGCGGGCCGGGTGCGGGCGCGTTCGACCAGCCTGTCCAACGAGAGCGTGCGCGATTTCCTCGGCGGCAATCTCGTGGCTTCGGCCGACGTGCGCTACGGCGGCGACGGGGTCGCGCGCTTCAGCAATCTGCGGCTCTCCTCGCCGCTGGTGCGCATCACGCGCGGGTCCGGCAGCTATGCGCCCGACGGGACGATCGCCTTCAACGCCGATGGCGTGACCCAACAATATGGCGCGGTCGGCGTGCGTCTCGCGGGGACGATCAGCAATCCCCGAGCGACCCTGACCGCCGAACGGCCCGATCTGGGGATCGGGCTCGCCAATCTGCGCGCCAACATCACCGGCGCGGGCAATGGCTATCGTCTCGATGCGACCGCCGATACCGATTACGGACCGCTGACCGCCGATGTCGTGCTCGGCACCGGGCCGCAACTTACGCTCGACATCGCGAGCGCGAACCTGGCGGGGATCGATTTTGCCGGTTCGCTGCGCCAGACCCCGGCGGGTCCGTTCGCGGGGCGTCTGACCGCGAATGGACGCGGCCTTGGCGGTGTCGTGCGGCTGGATGCCGAGGGCAACTATCAGGAAGCCCTGGTCAATCTGCGCGCGCAGAACACCGTGTTCGAGGGTCCGACGCCGGTCTCGATCGGCTCGGCGATCGTCGATGCGCGCGTGGTGCTCTACGACACTCCCTATGTGGTCGCCGACGCGCAGCTGGCGCAGACCCGCCTCGGCAGTGTCAACCTCACCGCAGCGCGCGCCAAGATCGACTATCGCGGCGGCCGGGGCAATGCCCGGATCCTGGCCGAAGGGGTCAGCGGGGTACCCTTCCGCATCGCCGCCAAAGCTCAGCTCGCTCCCGAACTGTGGCGTGCGGCGGTCCGCGGCCGCGTGCGCGGGATCGATTTCCGCACCACCAGCCCGGCCCGGATCATACCCGGGGATGCCGGTTACGAATTGCTGCCGACGCGGATCGATTTCGGCCAGGGCAACATCCGTCTCGCCGGGACCTATGGCGACGGGATCAAGGTCCAGAGCCGGCTCGAGGCGCTGGACATGGCGCTGATCAACGCCTTCGTCCCCGGCCTGGGTATCGGCGGCAGCGCGACGGGTAGCCTGGATTTCGCGCAGACCGGTTCGGCGGGCATGCCGCGCGCCGACGCACGGCTGCGGATCGACGGCTTCACCCGCACCACCGCGGTGTCGGTCAGCCAGCCGATCGACATCAATTTCGTCGGCAAACTGCTTCCCAACAGCGGCGAAGCGCGCGCCGTGATGCGGCGGCGCGGGAGCGTGATCGGACGCCTCGTCGCCACGCTCGGCCCGCTTCCGGGCGGAAGCGGCGGCTGGACAGACCGCATTCTCGCCGCGCCTCTATCCGGCGGCATCCGATACAACGGCCCCGCCGACACGCTGTTCTCCTTTGCCGGACAGCCCGACCAGCGTCTTTCCGGCCCGATCGGCCTCGCCGCGGACTTTTCCGGCCGGGTGCAGAGCCCCGAACTGTCGGGCATCGTTCGCGCAAGCAGTCTCACCTATGAGAACCAGACCTTCGGCACCCGGCTGTCAGACATGGCGCTGCGCGGCCGGTTCTCCGGCGACCGGTTCGAACTCGAACGGTTGACCGCGACCGCCGGGGACGGAACCGTCGCGGCGCAGGGCTTCGTGAGCCTCGCGGCGGACCGCGGCTATCCGATGGACCTGTCGGTGACGCTCGACGATGCCCGCCTGGCGCGCAGCGAGGCGTTGGCCGCTTCGGCCACCGGCCAGTTGCGGCTGAGTAAGGCGGCAGGTCAGACCGCCCTGGTCTCCGGGCGGCTGGTTCTTCCGGAAACCCGCTACCAGATCATCCGCCAGGGCGCTGCCGAAGTCCCCGAACTGACCGGAGTGCGGTTCAAGCCGCCACGGGGGCCGCAGCGGATCACCGGTAGCGAACCTGCCCAGCCGTCGCCGGGGATCATTGATCAGTTGCGTCTCGACATCGCTCTGGCGGCTCCCGAACAGCTTTACGTCTCGGGGATGGGACTGGAGAGCGAATGGAGCGCCGATCTCAATCTCGGTGGCACCAGCACCGCCCCTCGCGTCTCGGGACGTGTCGAGCTGGTTCGCGGCACGCTGGGCTTCGCGGGCCGATCGTTCGAGCTCGATGAAGGGCGCGTCCGCTTTACCGGCGGCACCACGATCGATCCCGTCATCACCCTCCTGGCTTCGGAAGACATTGAGGACGTGACCGTCAACGTGAACGTTACGGGGCGAGCCATGGATCCGCAGATCGCGTTCTCCAGCGTGCCCGGCCTGCCGCAGGACGAGATCCTCGCGCGGGT
>JAHJWA010000377.1 GCA_018828205.1 Alphaproteobacteria bacterium | reverse complement strand
TGCTGGAAAAGTTCGGCATCGCTCACGCAACCCTCGAGGCATGCCTCGCGACCGAATGTGACGATCAGCTGATACCGACGCATCCTCCGGCTAGCGACCCCGATCACTGATCCACCGCGCAAGCAACACGCCGAGGGCAGTGGTCGCGCTGCAATCCTATCGCACCGGCAGACGGGCAGCACGTGTCACGATTTATATTCTGCTGGCAGCAACAGGCCTGACGCTCCTGGCTTTGTCCTGGCCTCTTCTGGAGACGGTGATCTTGGCGCAGCTTTAGGCCTGGTTCGCCCCGCCTGACGCCAGCATCTTGGCGGCGATCGGCGAGGTGATCATCTGGATAACGGCGAAGAAGGCCGCCGGGACTGCGATCTCAGCTGGCAGACCGGACGCTGCCACGAACGCCGCAGCAATGCTGAACTCCTTTTTGCTGACGGTGAAGAGGTAGGCGATCACCTCTTCGCGGTCCGCGGCAAAGACCTTCGCGATCGAACCCACCGCATATCCAATGAGATTAAGCAGCAGGGCGGCAAGAGCGATGACCACGGCGAACCAGCCGTATCCTAGAATGGTGTCGGCGTTGGGGCTGACGACCGCCAGCAGCAACAGCAGGTAGAATATCGAACCGATTGCCGGATAGGCGCTGTCGTGGCGGCTGACGGCTGCCGCGAAGCGCGTGCGCAGGAATACACCGACCATGGTCGGAACCAGCACGACGAGGATCAGCTCGAGCACGACCGCCCCCACCGGAACCTGGAGCTCGATGCCGGTGAGGAGCAGAAAGAGAAACGGAACGATGAACGGCGAAAGGGCAGTGTTCACCGCGTTCAGCACTGCGGCCAGCGCGACGTTACCTTTCGCCAGCAGGACCAGCAGCGGTGCCGAAACGTCCGTCGGTAGTGTGCCGACCAGTGTCTGCCCCGCTGCCAGGTGCCCCGAGCCAAAGAACACACGGCCAATGAGCCACCCGGCGAGCGACATCGGACCATAGACCAGCCCGAGAGCCCAGAGTTGCCGGTCCGGCTTGCGAAGCACCAGCTTCACTGCATGGGCATCGAAGGTGAGGCTGATGACCAGCATGAGCGCAGCCAGAAGCGGCCCGATGCTCCCTGAGAGGGCGACGCCGACCGACGGAACGAACAGACCGAAAACGGCTGCAAGAACGGCGAGCAGCAGGAGATTGTTCTCTACAAGGGCAAGCAACTTCTGGATTCAATGTCCTAAAATTGAGCGGGTCGTATACCGTCAGCCAGTACAGTGCTGGCCCGACCTGCGTTCATTTCAGGCAAATGCGAGCGCGACCAGCACAGGTTGGTAATCTGCGCGCAAAAATCAGAAAGCTGTCAGAGGCGGAAGCTCGCCGCAGGTGATCGAGTTCGTCGGTTCGGTCGCAGCCGATGTCAACCGAGGCCGGACGAGCTCCTCGTGATCACCATCTTTTCCGGGCTCATGTCGGCCATTGTATATCCGATACCGCCTGTTCCGAGACCGGAGTGCCGTCGACCTGCGAAGGGCATCCAGTCGACTCGGAAGGCGGTATGGTCGTTGACCAGCACTGTGGAGCCCGACAGGCGCTCGACGCAATAATCGGCAATGTGCTGTCGCTCGGTAAATACGGCGGCCTGAAAAGAATAAGGCAGCTCGTTCGCCTGGCCAATGGCTGCATCGATGCTGTCGTATCCGTAGACGCACACAACGGGTCCGAACACCTCCTCTCGCGAGACCTTGGCGTCGCGAGGCGGATCGATCAGAACGGTGGGATGATACAGCGTCGGGCCGATGCGCTTGCCACCTGCGGCTAGCTCGGCGCCGCTCTCGACGGCGGCCGCGACCCAGGCTTCGATCCGGTCGACCTCGGCAGGGCGGATGAGAGGACCGCACTGAGTTTCCTCGTTGGTGGGGTCCCCCACCTTCAGTGCCTTTGCGCCCGCAGCGAGCGCGGCAGCGAAGTCCGGCAGTTCGGCACGCGGAACGAACACCCGCTGGACCGATACGCAGACCTGACCGGAATGATAAAACCCCCCTTTCAGGAGCGACGGAATGACGTTTTCGCGTGGTATATTCTCATCGACGATGACCGGGGCCGCGCCCCCATGTTCCAGCGCCACACGTGTACCGGGTGCGAGCCTCGAACGGAGCATCCAGCCTACCTTGGCTGAGCCGACGAAGGAAAAGAACGCCGTTCGCGGATCCGTGACCATTTGTTCGGCGACATCGTCCGTGCAGGGCACAAAGCGGCACCAGTGTTCGTCGAGGCCTGCCTCGTACAGGATTTCCACGAAACTCTTGCAGGACAACGGAGTATCCTTGGCCGGTTTCACCAGAACGGGACACCCCGTCGCGACAGCGGGGCCAACCTGATGGGCGATCAGATTAAGGGGATGGTTGAACGCCGAAATCGCGACCACCGGCCCGATCGGCTCCCGAAAGGTGTAGGCTGTTCGGCCTGCGCCCGCCTCGGTCAGCTCCATCGGAATCTGGCGTCCGCCGCTCGCGAAGAGTTCATGCACGCAGAGTTCGACGCTCTGAACGGCGCGGCTCGTTTCCGCACGGGCGTCGGCAAGCGGTTTTCCGCCCTCGCGCGCAATCTGCATTGCGAGGCTCTCTGCACGCTCGTGCATGAGCGAGCTCGCACGCTGCAAGATGGCAATCCGTTCGTGAACCGGAATCCAGGCCTGCCGGTTTTCGTGCAACGTACGCGCCTCGTCCAGCCACCGGTCGATCTTCGACCAGTCGACCAGGTCCACGCTGCCGATGCACTTCTGGTCGTAAGGATTGAGGACCTGCCAGGTCATTGGGGGCATTCCATCGCGCTCAGCTCTTCGATCAGAACTTTTCGGTTCTCCGAATAATCTACCGGCAGATCCACGAGGTGAACGCCGCCGCTTTCGAATGCGTCGTTCAAGGTCGGAAGCAGCGCTTGGCTGCTGTCGATCCGGTGGCCCGTGGCGCCATAACTTTTCGCGTAGGTGACGAAGTCAGGGTTGGCGAAACTCAGGCCGTAATCGGGAAAGCCTAGCTGTTCCTGCTTCCACCGGATCATCCCGTAAGCGGCATCGTTGAGAATGAGCACAACCAGATTGAGGCCAAGCCGGACCGCGGTTTCCACTTCCTGCGAATTCATCATGAACCCGCCATCGCCGCAAACGGCCAGCACACGGCGTTCTGGAGAGAGCATCGCCGCCATCATGGCCGAGGGTAGCCCGGCCCCCATCGTCGCCAGTGCGTTGTCGACCAGAATGGTGTTGGGCTCATGCGCGATGTAATTGCGGGCGAACCAGATTTTGTAGATACCATTATCGAGCGCCACGATGTCGTCCCGCCCCATGACCTGGCGCACATCGGCGACAACGCGCTGGGGTATGACCGGGAATCTTGCATCGTCACTGCCGCGACGGATATGCGCGGCGATTTCTTCGTGCACACCGGCATAGGCTGTCAGGTCGCACGGCCGCTTCCCGCGAAGCCGCTCTCCCAGACGTTCCACCGACCCGGCAATATCGCCGATAACCTCCAGCTGCGGAAAATAGACCTGATCGACCTCGGCGGCCTTGTAATTGATGTGGATGACGGTTTGCCCGCGGGGCTCCATGAAGAAGGGTGGCTTTTCGACAACGTCATGACCGATATTGACGATCAGATCGGCGCGCTCGATGGCGCAATGAACATAGTCGTCGGAGGACAGCGCCGCGGTGCCGAGATAGAGCGGACTCGCTTCGTCGAGCACCCCCTTGCCCATCTGGGTATCGAAGAACGGAAACTGGGTATCGTCAACGAACTTGCGGAGCGCTTTGCATGCACTGCGCCGGTTGGCTCCGGCTCCAACCAGCAGGAGCGGGCGTTCGGCGGCAACGATCCGCTCGGCCGCTTCATCGAGCGCGGCATCGCCCGCCACGGCATAGTGTCGCGGGTGAGGCGCGACGACGGGTTCCGACGTTTTTTCCTCCGCGATATCCTCGGGCAACTCCAGCAGTACTGCGCCGGGTCGTTCTTCCTGCGCCCTTCGGAAGCCCTCGCGTATTAAGGACGGAATGCGATTACCGTTCACGATCTGCTTCGCCATTTTGCATAATGGGGTGAAGAGCGCGACGACATCGACGATCTGAAACTGGGCCTGCTTCGAGACCTTGATGGGCTTCTGCCCGGTAATGATGACGAGGGGGAAAGCGCCCAACGCAGCGTAGGCAGCCGGCGTTGTAAGGTTGGTCGCCCCCGGTCCCAGCGTCGCCAGACAGACGCCGGGTTTTCCGGTGAGGCGACCATATGTCGCTGCCATGAAACCGGCTCCCTGTTCATGGCGGGTGACGATCAATCTGATCGAAGATGTGCGAAGCGATTCAAGCAAATCCAGATTCTCCTCACCGGGCACGGCAAAGATGTATTCGACCCCTTCGGCTTCCAGGGCGGCGACCAGGAGATCCGATGCTTTCATCTGCAAAAACTTTCCTTGATTTTTCCGCTTATAGGCCTGCTGCAATTGCCTTCAGGTAGTTGACTTGATTGAGCAACAGCTACGAGGCCCGTTCACCAACTGCTGGAGAAGCCGCCAAGAGTCGTCCGATTAGATAGTAACGGTGTCATCGGATCACCGTTCCGCTAGCGCCATCGGACCGCTGTTTCAGCTCATGAAGCGCGGCAACCGGTCTGATTTCGCCGATGCGGGGCAGACCGCCTCCACCATTGGTCAGCGCGCAGCCCGAATTCTAGACCATTCGAACCCGCTTCCTTGATAGGGTGCAACGACCGTCAAGGCTTGGATGCATGGTAAGAGAGATCATCAAGCGCCCCGATATGGTAATTTCGGGCCGGAAAGCGTCAGCAGTCTAAGGAGGCTGAACAAAAATGCCCGGCCGCGAAATCGCTGGGTGAAGCAGACTGGTCCTTGCTCAATGGGACGGGGCGTCCGCGATGGCACCGATGACCTGGCAATCGGCCATTCGGCCTCCTTCGCAGTTAGCGGCCACCCGTTCCAGCTCCCACCGCATCAGCATCAGGCGAGACAACCTCGCTTCTACAGCCAGGAGATGACGGCGTGCGATCCCAGCCGCCGCTCCGCAATCGAGGTCCGGATGCTCCGAGAGAGCAATCAGTGACTTCAGCTCCTCCGTTGAAAAACCCAGATCCCGTCCGTTTCGTATGAAACTCAGGCGCTTTACATCCGCTTCACTATAGGTGCGGCGGCCGGAATCGGTACGCGCCGCCTTCGGCATCAAGGCGATGTCCTCGTAAAAGCGGATGGTGTTGACCTTGACGCCAGTGCGCCTCGCCAACTCGCCGATCATCAGCATCGCCATAGGTCTTGATCCTCCAGTGACTGGAGGATGTATTCAATGACTTCTCAAGTCAAATCATCAGGAGAGCGGAATGAACTCGACGAACTTCACGCCGGCACTGGGCCGGCCGGAAATGACAGGTGCATACGATCTCGCGATCAGGCTCCTCACGCGCGAAAAGACATGGCGCGCAGCCCTGCTCGAACAGCTCGCTCCATGCAGCGACGATGTGATCCTTGACGTCGGGTGCGGCACCGGGACATTCGCCTTGCTCATCAAGGAGGCGGTGCCGAGCGCACGAGTTGTCGGACTGGATCCGGATCCCGAGGTGCTCAAGATCGCCGCCGCCAAGGCAGGTGCCGCGGGCATCGAGATCGAGTGGCGACAGGCATTCGCGCATGACGCGGATCGATATGGCGTTCTTTTCACAAAAGCCGTCTCGAGCCTCGTCTTCCATCAGGTGCCAATGGAAGAAAAGAGACGCGGGATCGCAGCCATGATCGGTGCGGTAAGGTCCGGCGGCGAAGTGCATGTCGCGGACTATGCGCGACAGCGCTCAACACTCATGCGCGCATTGTTCGGCTTGGTGCAGCGTCTGGACGGGTATGAGAATACAGAACCGAACGCTCGCGGAGCATTGGAAGCGATCCTCGCCGATTTCGAGCCTGACAGCGCTCGCCCGCGCGGGGTCGTTTGCACGCCGACGGGGGAGATTAGCCTGTTCCGTCTTAAAGTAGCACCAGCGTAGAAAAACAGACTTGCTCCTCCAGTAACTGGAGGTTCTAGAGAGGCGTTATGACAGAATCGACAGAAGATACCGGCTGCGGCTGCCACGGTGACACCGATAGAGCTGCCGTCGATCCCGCATATCGCCGCGCGCTCTGGATCGTGGTCATCCTCAACGTCGGGTTCGGAGTGATCGAGCTGTTCGGTGGCTTCATTGCTGACAGCCAGGCGCTGAAGGCGGATTCGCTCGATTTCCTGGGCGACGGGTCGATCACCTTTATCGGGCTGCTCGCGCTGGCATGGGCCGCGTCCACTCGCGCGAAGGTCGCGCTCACCCAGGGGCTATTCCTCGCTTTGCTCGGTGTGTGGGTGCTCGGGATGGCGGCATGGCGCGCGATGAACGCCATGCCGCCCGACGCGGAGCTGATGGGGGGCATCGGGATCGCGGCTCTGGCTGTAAACGTCACGGCTGCTCTCGTCCTGGCCCGCTTTCGGGCCAGCGGCGATGCCCAGGCGCGGGCAATTTGGCTGTTCTCGCGCAACGATGCGATCAACAATGTCGCGGTCGTCATAGCCGCCGGCCTGGTCTACTGGCTGCAGAGCGCTTGGCCGGATCTCGTCGTCGCAGCCATCATCGCCATCGTCTTTCTTCACTCGGCCTGGGAGATCATCCGTGGCGCCAGGCGGGAGCTTGCGGAGGAACATTGATGCGCAGAAGACACTTCGCGCCGGAGCCTGACCTTGCGGCTCGTCAGCGCTGCGACACGTGCAACGAGCATGTATTGCGTACCAACAACCATGCGAAATTGACAATTATAAGCCGCCGATAGCGACCGCGCCCGGGACTTTGGCGAACAGCTCGCATGCCGAGCCGCGCCGCCTGGACCGCAGCTGCGTGACCTTGGCCCCGGCCGCCCTTTTCGCAATTGATTATCAGTCGCATCCTTAATAAGAGCCTTCCATGTCCGATCGCAGTTTGCCTTCCTGGGGCCGCAATGGCCGAGTGCTTGTCCTCATCGTTGTTCTCCTCCTAAGCGTTGTGGCTTCTGGTGCAGCGCGCGCTGGCGCACCCGGAGTTGCGACTACCTGGCGAATGCTTGACTATGTGGCTGTGGACTACGGGGCAGCCGTTTCCGACGGGAAGGTGTCGAACCAGTTCGAATACGACGAGATGATGGAGTTCTCAGGGTCGGTCGCCGAGCGGATCGGCAGCCTTCCGGCCAGTCGGAACAAGAGCGGGCTCCAGGAACGCGCAAGAGAATTGAGGGAGGCCATTGCGGCCAAGCGGCCGGCCGGTGAAGTCGCACAACTGGCGCGCAGCCTTGCCGCCGCCCTGCTCGCGGAACACCCGGTGCCGCTCGCCCCCAGCGAGGCGCCTGACCTGACCCGGGCAACGGCCTTGTTCGCCCAGAACTGCGCCTCGTGCCACGGAGCAGCTGGCAAATCTCCGCCGTCGCAGCTTATGAACATCGATCCGCCGCCGATCGACTTCACCGATAAGGATCGCGCGCGGGAGCGCAGTGCGTTCGGACTCTACCAGGTCATCACGCAGGGTCTTGAAGGCACGACCATGCCGAGCTTTGCTGCCCTCCCGGATCAAGATCGATGGGCGCTGGCTCTATACGCTGGCGGCATAGCCTTCCCGCACGAAGCAGAAGGCCAGCGCCTCTGGGAGGAGAACGCTGAGATCCGCCGTCTCGTACCTGATCTCGAAGCGCTGGTCGCCTTGACACCAGCGGCGTTGGCGCAGCAGATCGGGGATGACCGGGCATTTGCTGTCATGGCTTACTTGCGAGCCAATCCGCAGATCGTAGCAACCGCCGAAGGCTCGGGGTCACTGGATTTTGTGCGTAACAAACTGCGCGAAAGCCTTGCAGCGTACGAGCGGGGGGACCGCGGGCGAGCCAACGAACTTGCCCTCTCCGCCTATCTCGATGGGTTCGAACCGCTTGAGGCGGTTCTATCCACACGGGACGGAAATCTGATGATGCAGGTTGAGCAAGCGCTTAGCGGCTTTCGCGCGAGCATCAACTCGGGTGTTCGGCCGGCGGACCTACGCAGCGAGCTTATGGAGATGGATCCACTGCTGGACCGGGCGGAGACCGCCTTGTCGCCCGAAGCGGCGACAGACATTTCGACGTTCCTCGGTGCCTTCACGATCCTGCTGCGCGAGGGGCTCGAGGCGCTACTGGTGGTGATAGCGATGATTGCGTTTGTCCGGAAGTCGGAGCGGACCGAGGTCATGCCCTACGTCCACGGTGGGTGGATTGCTGCCCTGCTCGCCGGTGTGGTCACCTGGGCCGCTGCGACCTACTTCGTGACCATAAGCGGCGCCAATCGCGAGCTTACCGAAGGATTTGGCGCGCTACTGGCGGCTGTGGTGCTCGTCTCGGTCGGCATCTGGATGCACGGGAAAAGCCACGCCGACGAGTGGCGGCGGTACATCCAGGAAAAGATGGGCAGGGCTCTTTCACGCCGCTCTGCCTGGTTCCTGTTCGGTCTTGCGTTCGTGGTTGTCTACCGCGAGGTGTTCGAGACGATCCTGTTCTACGCGGCCTTGTGGAATCCTCAGAACAGCGGGACCATTCTTGCCGGTGCGCTGTCGGCACTCGTCGTCCTCGCGGTCCTCGCCTGGATCATGCTCCGATACAGCCGGAAACTCCCAATTACCCAGTTCTTCAGGTACAGTGCGTGGCTCATCGCAGTCCTTGCCGTTGTGCTGGCCGGCAAAGGTATCGGTGCGCTTCAAGAAGCGGGGGTCCTGAGCCTAACGTTCATCGAGGGTCTCCCCCGGTTCGACTTGATCGGATTCTATCCTGCCGTCGAGCCGATTACTGCGCAGGCGATTACCGCAGCGATATTGTTCTTCGGGTTCCGGAGCAGCGCAGGCCAGCGAAGAGCTGCCGCAATGCAAGCCTAGTCAAGAAGATGGAATGGCGGCGCTCGGTACATCGGTGCGAGCTTGGCGGGTGCTAATCTGCGTGCGCAGGCTTGTCGCGCGAACGATTACTTTGGATCGGCGCCGTGTCGCGATGAGCTTCCTCTGATGCGGCGTGCAGCGGCCATGGGTTGGCGCGTTGCAAAAGAAGGAGAAAAGCGGCGCCGGGTCCTAAGACCAGCCTGAGCCAGACGAGGATCGCCCTTCTCATAGAGGGGGAGCTGCGGCATTTTCCACGTGAATGCGATGAGCAGTCCGAATATGGCCCGCCAAAGAGCGGGATTCGCCGCGCCAGATCATGCGCTTCGTGCCTGGGATACTGCGGTTCAGAGCTGGTGTCTCCTCTCCAGGTGTTCTGACGAGTTCGCGAAAGTTCGATCCACGATCTCTAGGCTGTTTCTACAGACATCTTACACGACGAACCGATCCCAGCTCCCGTAATGCTCGTGGCTCCGGCGCCATCTCGGCAGGCTCAAGCCTATCAGCAATGCTCCGAGCACAGAACCAACGATGCCGCCCGTGATGCCGGTGCCGCCATCCATCAGCCAGGGAGCGGCGATCAGCCACAGGCCAAACGCTGCGTTCAGAAAACGAAGCGGTCTCGCGACTTCCGCCATCGCTATCACGGCGACCGTGACGACAAGCGCCCCCACCAGATGATCGCTGTCGGCGAGAGGTGGTTCTGTGCCGAGAACGAGCCTTGAAAACATGAGGAAGACGCCGATCATCACGTTGACAGCCAAAGTCTACGGGATAGTGGCGCCGCGCGCGGCAGAGCCGGCGAGCGGTACATCGAAGCCAGGATGGGTGTCCTTGCCACCGCCCGGCAGCGCATCGCCGCGGTAGAAGGAGCGCCAGAACGGTCGCCCTCGCCGCGTGTTCAGAACGAGGAGTTGGCCCATCGCGACCAGCACGTCGAGCGAATAGGGGATCATGATCAGCATCGCATGATTCCCACCACGCTTGTCTAGGGATTGCCCCGGTTTGCAGAACTCGGGCTCTATTCTTCGGTCGAAACCGTTGCAGCTCAGCTCGTGGCCCTGCTCATGCCTGTGATTCGGATTTCGTGCAGGCCCCCGTCCGCGTGGACGTGGGTCGACAGAATCTGCACACTAGCGATCATTGGCTCAGGTGCTCCTTCCTAACTGGGTCCGACGCCCATTCTGCGCGCAAGCCACAAGGTCGCGGAAGGAACGATAATCCACATTATGATGGGGACCAGACCGATGCCGGTTCCAGGTAACAGCGGCATCAGAGAGCTGTATGTCCACCCCCAGTCGGCTCCCACAGCCAGAAGTTCGACGGCAGAGGTAATGCCCAAGCCGATGGCTAGGTAGACGAGAAAGCGAGAGATCGGCCATTTTACGATCCAGGGCGTTCGACCGTTTCCCAACGAGGCGCCCAAATAGGCAGTTACCATGATCCCGGCGTCGCCCAACGAGGCGAGTCCACATCGATAGGCTGCTTCCGCGGGACTGAGCTCCCCGGTGCCGTAGAACGGTAGCTGGAGCATCTCCCAAGCAAAGGCGATCAACGCCCCAAAAATCGCGATCCACAGGGCGGGATGCGCACCGAGCCAGATACGACGATCCTCTCCATACGAAGTCTGGTCTGAGTTCATTGTCGTCCGTTCAGCACTTTGTATCTCATCTGCTTGGTCGCCTCTGTGTCATGTTTCGAAGCGGGGTAGGGTAACGGCCCGCAGTCTCAATGCATTTCCGATTACCGAGACCGATGACAGGCTCATCGCGGCAGCGGCAATCATCGGACTGAGAAGTAACCCGAACCACGGATAGAGAACCCCAGCTGCGATCGGTATGCCGATCGCATTGTATCCGAAGGCGAAGAACAGATTCTGTCTGATATTGCGCATCGTTGCGCGCGACAAGACAATGGCCTGTACCACGCCCACGAGATCGCCGCGGACAAGAGTTACTCCGGCGCTCTCAATGGCAACGTCGGTGCCTGTTCCCATGGCAATCCCGGCATGCGCTGCGGCAAGGGCCGGTGCATCGTTGATACCGTCGCCGGCCATTGCGACGCGTCGACCGGCGTTCTTCAGCTCCTCGACCTTGCTGTGCTTCTCCTCGGGAGAGACATTTGCATGAACCTCATCGATATCGACCTGCTCAGCGACCGCCTGCGCAGTCGCTCGGCTGTCCCCGGTAAGCATGACGACGCGTATTCCTCGGGCGTGGAGCTCTGCAATTGCGGTGCGACTAGTCTCCTTGATCGGATCGGCGACTGCAATCAGACCTGCCGGCTTTCCATCGACCGCAACAAACATGACAGTGTGGCCAAGGTGCCTCCCTTTCTCTGCAGATGAACGCCATTCCTCGTTCAGGGCACCGATGCGCTGCATCAGCTTGTCATTGCCAATGGCAACCTTTCGATCATTGACGAAGCCCTGGATACCTTCTCCGGTCACGGTATCGATCTCGGAGGCGTCCTGAACTGGAGCACCTCGCTTCTTCGCGCCTTCGACAATCGCATGCGCGAGCGGGTGTTCGCTTCCTCTTTCTACTGCGGCGACCAACCCAAGCATCTCGGTTTCGTCGTAACCCGGCTGCACGTTGACGCTGACAAGGTCCGGCTTGCCCAGTGTAAGCGTACCGGTCTTGTCCACGACCAGCGTGTCGATCTTCTCCAGAGTTTCGAGGGCCTCGGCGTTCTTGATCAAAATACCGTGCTGCGCCCCCTTACCGGTGCCCGTCATGATCGACATCGGCGTGGCGAGCCCCAGGGCACACGGACAGGCGATGATCAGGACGGCGATAGCGTTGATCAGTGCATAGGCGAGCGCCGGAGCGGGCCCCCATATAGCCCACACGATGAAAGCAATCACTGCGACCACAACGACGACCGGCACGAACCATGAGGTTACCTGGTCGGCCAGGCGCTGGATCGGTGCCCGGCTGCGCTGTGCCTCTGCAACCATCTGGACGATTTTTGACAGCATGGTGTCTGCGCCAACCCGGGTTGCGCGCATGGTGAAGCTGCCCGTCTGGTTGACGGTACCACCGATGACCGTGTCACCTGCGCCCTTCCTGACGGGAAGAGGTTCGCCGCTGATCATTGATTCGTCGACCGCGCTGCTACCGTCTTCGATTGTGCCGTCCACGGGGACCTTGTCGCCGGGCCGGACGCGTAGAAGGTCATTAGATGACAACTGATCGAGCGGCACTTCGCGCTCGTCCCCCCTTCCGAAGATCTTCATCGCGGTTGGAGGCGCCAGTTCGAGAAGCGCTCGCAGCGCGCTCGAGGTGGAGCCGCGCGCCTTCAATTCGAGCACCTGTCCCAGCAAGACGAGCGTCGTGATCACCGCCGCAGCCTCGAAATATACAGCGACCCGGCCTCCCTCGTCCCGGAAGGCATCGGGAAAGATACCGGGGACCAGCGTAGCCACCACACTGAAGAAATAGGCGATCGCGACACCGAATCCGATCAGCGTGAACATGTTAAGGTTCATCGTTCGCACCGACTGGATCGCTCGCACGAAGAACGGCCAGCCTCCCCAAAGGACGACTGGCGTTGCGAGCAGAAGTTGGATCCATTGTGCCCAGGCAGGCTCGATCAGGCTGTCGAACGGCCTGGAGGGAATGAGATCGCCCATAGCATAGGCAAATAACGGGACGGTAAAGAGCGTGCTCCACCAGAATCGGCGACGCATGTCCACAAGCTCTGGATCGGGCCCTTCGTCGAGGGTAACCGTCTCGGGTTCAAGCGCCATTCCGCAGATCGGACAGGAGCCCGGACCCGGCTGGCGGATTTCAGGGTGCATCGGGCAGGTGTAGATTGCGCCTTCCGGAACATCTTCGACCGCATCGAGGTGCGCGTTCGAAAGATACAGCTCTGGATCGGCCCGAAATTTGTCAAGGCAGCGCGAAGAGCAGAAATAATGCTGTGAAGCATCGTGCTCGTGGACGAAGCTGGCGCCCTCGATTGCTACGCTCATGCCGCAGACCGGATCGACGGCAGTTCCGCTGGGGACCGGCTTGTCAGCCGCGTCGGAAAAAGTCTCGGTCATTTGTTATTCCCTAATAAGAGCGCGTCGTTTGGATACTCTGTCGGAGCACCAGGTCTTCGACAATGGCCGAATAGCTGAGCCCGCCAAAGGTTTGCCCGTAGACACACGAGGTCCGCTCATGACTTGAGATATTTTATGAATGCGAAGATCCCGAGTGTTATTAGTCCCAGCAAACCAATCCAGACCACACCCATTGCAAGCATCATCACGGGGTTTTGCATCATTCCATCGCAGTTCATCATCATCTTTCGTATCAATAACTGCCTCGTGCTCAAGAAGCTCCGGAGCCTGCGCCGCGCCAACTTCCGGTGCAGCGCAGGCCACCTATTACTGCTTGGAGATCGCGGTCAGTTCGCCGCCGCCTTCTGTGGTTCGAAATTCAAAGGTGACGCGATCGCCGACTGCGACCTTGTCGATGGTGGCCTCGTCTGCGGAGAAGGCCATT
>JAHJWA010000376.1 GCA_018828205.1 Alphaproteobacteria bacterium | reverse complement strand
GGGAAGCCCGTGTGCGCGGCCGCAACCTGCACTTCCTCGAGGTTCTTGGCGTAGAGATAGCGCGAGGTGGTGAGCCCCAGCTGCTGCGCGGCGAGATCGCGGATCGCGTCGCGGTTCATGGTCAGCTGCGCGGCGCGCGCCGAGGGGACCACGGTGGAGCCCTCGGCCTCGAGTTCGGCGAGCACCTCGGTGCGGATCGCCTCGACCTCGGGGACGATGAAATCGGGGCTATGCCGCTCGACCGCCTCGCGCAGCTTGGCCCCGTCGAGCATCGAGAACACCTCGCGCGCATCCGCCATCTGCATCGCGGGCGCGTGGTCATAGGCGTCGCAGGCGACGACATAAGCGCCCAGCCTTTTGGCCGAGATCACGAATTCGCGCCCGAGCTCGCCCGAGCCGAGCAGCAGGATTGTCGCGGTGTGGCTCATTTCCTTGTCCTTTTGCGGTTCACTCGACGCTGGCGCCGCCTGGCTGGCTTGGTCCGTCCGCCATTCGTAGGCGGTTTCCGCCCCTTCTTCTGGCTCGCCAAGATCCGCTCGGCGCGCAACGCGATCGCGAGCACGATCCCGGCGGCGAGAATGAGACCGGCAGCACCGCGCCACTCGCTGCCAAGGCGCAACCACGCTTCACCATCCAGGTTTCCGACCACGGTCCAGCCAATCAGGACCGCCAACATCGTCAGACCAAAGCGGAGCGCGTAGAGCCAGCTGTCGATTGCGAAGTCGCTCCATGCATCCAGCGACTTTTGGAAAAAACTGCTACGCTGCCTCATCCGGCGCATCCAGCCCGTAAGCGGTGTGCAGCACGCGCACCGCCAGCTCGGTCTCGTCCTCGTCGATCATCACGCTGACCTTGATCTCGCTGGTGGTGATCGCCTGGATGTTGATCCCGCGATCGGCGAGCGACTGGAACATGGTCGCCGCGACCCCCGCGTGGCTCTTCATGCCCACGCCCACGACCGAGATCTTGGCGATCTGGCTGTCGGTGATGATGCGGTTGAAACCGATCTCTTCGCGGCGATCCTCGAGCAGCGCCTGCGCGCGCGCCAGATCGGCCTGCGGCACGGTGAAGGTGACGTCGGTCTCGCCCTTGTCGCGGCCGACGTTCTGGATGATCATATCGACATTGATGCTCGCCTTGGCGAGCGGGTCGAAGATATGCGCCACCGAGCCGGGCCGGTCGGGGACGCGGGTCAGGATGATCTTGGCCTCGTTCTTGTCGTGCGCGATCCCGGTCACGTGCTGGCGTTCCATTTCGCCCTTCTCCACCAATGCGTTCATTTCCTCCTCGGAGACGATCATCGTCCCGGGGTAATCGTCGGCCGAGGCCGCATCGTCATCGACGAAGCTGGAGAGCACCTGGACGCGGACGTTCTCCTTCATCGCCAGCCCGACCGAGCGGGTCTGGAGCACCTTGGCCCCGACGCTGGCGAGCTCGAGCATTTCCTCGTAGGTCACCGCGCGCAGCTTGCGCGCCTTGGCGACGATCCGCGGGTCGGTGGTGTAGACTCCGTCGACATCGGTGTAGATGTCGCAGCGATCCGCCCCTACCGCCGCGGCCACCGCCACCGCCGAGGTGTTCGAGCCGCCGCGCCCCATGGTGGTGATGCGGTTGTGCTCGGATACCCCCTGGAAGCCGGGGATGACCGCGATCTCGCCGCGCTCCATCGCCGCGATCAGGCCATCGCCGTCGATGCTCTCGACCCGCGCGCTGGCGTGGCTCTCGATCGTCTTGAGCGGCAATTGCCAGCCCAGCCAGCTGCGCGCCGGGCAGCCGATCGACTGCAGCGTGAGCGCCAAGAGCCCGGCGGTGACCTGTTCGCCGCTGGCGACCACGACGTCGTATTCCGCCGGATCGTAGAGCGCGTTGGCCTCGCGGCAGAAATTGATCAGCCGGTCGGTCTCGCCCGCCATGGCCGAGACGACCACCGCGACCTGGTTGCCGCCCGCCGCCTGCTTGCGCACGATATTGGCGACCCGGCGGATCCGCTCGGTCCCCGCCATCGACGTCCCGCCGAATTTCATCACGATCCGTGCCAAGCGCGCACCTCTTGCTGGTAAGCTTCGTTGCGCGCTGTTACGGTTCGCGCATGAGCGATGCAACAGCGCGGACGCGAAGCAATCCTATCGCCGCGGCAACCATCCGCCCCGAAGAGGCGGCGCATTTCGGTCGGCTGGCCGCCGACTGGTGGAACCCGACAGGCAGTTCGGCGATGCTCCACCGGCTCAATCCGGTGCGGCTGCGCTTCATCCGCGAGGGGATCGACCTGCATTGGGGCGGCGACATCACCGCCCGCCAGCCGCTGGCAGGCAAGAGCGCGCTCGATGTGGGCTGCGGCGCCGGACTGCTGTGCGAACCGCTGGCGCGGCTGGGTGCCGAGGTGACCGGGGTCGATGCCGCGCCCGAGAATGTCCGCGCGGCGGCGCTGCATGCCGATGGCGCCGGGCTCGACATCCGCTATCTCTCGGGCGAGCTGGCGGAGCTCGATCTGGGGCAGTTCGATCTGGTCACCTGTCTCGAGGTTCTCGAGCATGTCGCCGACAAAAACGCCTTTATCGTCGAACTCGCTTCGACTTTGGCGCCCGGTGGGCTGTTGGTAGTCTCGACACCCAATCGCAGCCCGCAATCGCGCCTGCTGCTGGTCGAGGGCGCCGAGCTGCTCGGCATGGTTCCGCGCGGCACGCATCACTGGGAGGATTTCATCACCCCCGAGGAGCTGGAACCGCTGCTGCGCGCTGCCGGGCTCGAGGTGGTGACCACCAGCGGGATCGGCTTCCGCCCCGACAAGGGGCTGCACCTCTCCGAAGACCGGGCGCTCAACTACATCCTCACCGCGCGCCGCCCGGCGTAGCGCAGCCCGGCTGCGCCGCCCCGGCGCGCCAGCCCAGCGCGCGCGCGGGATCGTCGGCGAAGACCCCTTCCACCCCCGCCGCGGCGAGCAGCGCGAACAGGCTGGCGTCGCAGCCGATAGCGCCCTCATTCGTGCCGAGCCGCAGCGAAGCGGGCAGAAAGACGTTCTCCTTGCGCAGCGTCCAGGCGTGGACCGCCAGCCCCGCCGCGCCGGCATCGGCCACCACCGCAGTCGCGCTGCCATCGGGCGCCAGCAGCAGCGGGATCGCCGCGCCGATGCCATCGGCATAGGCAGCGATCTCGGCGAGGCCGGCGGGCGAGACCATGTCGGCATAGCGTTTCGCGGGTTCGTCCGCGGGGCCGCCCTCGGATGCCACCAGCTGGATCAGCCGGAAGTCGGTCCGCTGGGCGAGCCGCTTGAGCGGGGCCACCTCGAAGCTCTGCAGGAACACCGGCGCATCGGCACCCGCATAGCCCGCCTCGCGCAGCGCCAGCACCAGCAGGTCGACCGTGTCGATGCCTTCGGACTGGAGCAGGAAATTGGGGTGCTTGAGCTCGGGATAGAGCCCGATGCTGCGGCCCGTCTCGGCCTCCTTGGCGCGCACCAGCCGGACGATCTCGGCGAAGGTCGGGATCTGGTAGAGCGTGTCGTAACGCACATTGCCCGGGCGCACCGAGGGCAGCCGCTCGACCACGCGCAGCCTGCGCAGTTCGGCGAGCGTGAAATCCTCGGCGAACCAGCCCGAGACCATCTGTCCGTCGATCTCCTTGCTCCGGCGGCGATCCGCGAATTCCTCGCGCGCGGCGACATCGGTGGTGTCGGACAATTCGTTCTCGTGCCGCGCGACCAGCACCAGATCGCTGGTCGCGACCAGATCGGGTTCGATGTAATCGGCGCCCGCATCGATCGCGCGTTCATAGGCGGCGAGCGTGTGCTCGGGCCGCTCGCCGCTCGCGCCGCGATGGGCGATGACGAGCATGTCCTCACCGGAGGATTGCGCGACCAGCGGCGGTGCGGCCAGCGCGGCAAGCGCCGCGGCGGCGATCAGAAAACGGCGTCCCATTCATCCTCCTTGAACCCGACCAGCAGGCCGCCCGCATGCTCGACGATCGGGCGCTTGACCATGCTCGGGTGGCTTTGCAGCAATGTGACAGCCTTGGCCGCATCGATATCGGCCTTCTCGGCCTCGGCGAGCTTGCGGAAGGTCGTCCCGCGCCGGTTGAGCACCATGTCGACGCCCTTCGCCTCGATCCAGCGCGCCAGCCGGTCGGGGTCCGCGCCCTCCTTCTTGAAATCGTGAAAGACATGGTCGAGCCCGCGCGCCTCGAGATATCGGCGCGCCTTCTTGACCGTGTCGCAATTGGGAATGCCGTAGAGATGGATGGTCATGTTTGCTCCGTCAGCCTGGCTTGGTCAGATGCGCGTCGGCGATCGCCACCGCGAGCGCATCGGCGGCGTCGGCGCCGGCGATCTTCGCGCCTGGCAGCAGGATCTTCAGCATCGCCTGAACCTGCGGTTTTTCGGCGGCGCCGGTGCCGACCACCGCCTTCTTCACCAGCCGCGCGGCGTGTTCGTTCACCGCCAGCCCCGATGCCCCGCAGGCCGCCAGAACGCAGCCGCGCGCCTGCGCCAGCTTGAGCGTGGATTGCGGGTTCTTGTTGACGAAGACCTCTTCCGCCGCCGCGCGGTCGGGGGAATGCTGGGCGATCACTTCGGACACTTCGCGGTAGAGCTGCGCCAGCCGCTCGGCCATCGGCCTCTTGGGATCGGTCTTCACCTGGCCGTTGGCGAGATGCACCAGCCGCGAGCCCTCGCTGCGGATCACGCCCCAGCCGGTGCAGGACAGCGAGGGGTCGAGACCGAGTATGATCATGACGCCTCGCTGACCGCGCCGTCGTGCCGGCAACGATCGCTCACGCCATGCGTCACCCCTCGAGCTTTTCCATCACCTCGTCGGAAATGTCGTAATTGCCCCACACCGTCTGGACGTCGTCGTCGTCGTCGAGCGCGTCGATCAGCTTGAGCAGCGTGCCCGCGCTCTTTTCGTCCATGTCGACGGTGAGGTTGGGTTTCCACGCCAGCTTGACCGTCTCGGCCTCGCCCAGCGCCTTTTCGAGATCGGTGGCGACCTGGTGGAGATCCTCCGCCGCGGTCCAGATCTCGTGCCCGTCCTCGGTCGAGGCGATGTCTTCCGCGCCCGCTTCCATCGCCGCCTCGAGGACCTTTTCCTCGCTTCCGGCATCCGCCGGGTAGACGATATAGCCGAGCCTCTCGAAGCCGTGCTGGACGCTGCCCTCGGTGCCCAGATTGCCGCCGTGCTTGCTGAAGGCGGTGCGCACCGAGGTCGCGGTGCGGTTGCGGTTGTCGGTCAGCGCCTCGACGATGATCGCGCTGCCGCCCGGGCCGTAGCCCTCGTAGCGCACTTCCTCGTAATTGTCCTCGTCGCTGCCGCTGGCCTTGTCGATCGCCCGCTGGATGTTGTCCTTGGGCATGGACTGCGACTTGGCGGCGTTGACCGCCAGCCGCAGCCGCGGGTTCATGTCCGGATCGGGCGTCCCCATCTTGGCCGCCACGGTGATTTCGCGGCTGAGCTTGGAAAACAGGTTGGACCGTTTCTTGTCCTGCGCACCCTTGCGGTGCATGATGTTCTTGAATTTGGAATGGCCTGCCATGGGTATCGCTTGATAATTGTGGGAGGGATCAGAAGGTCGCAATAGCCTCATGACAAGCGAGACGACAAGCCTTGGCGAGGCGAATTCCGCCCGCGAGGAATGGCACCGCTACGCCGCCTTCCTCAAGCGCCCCCGGTTGCCGACCCGCGCGCAACCGCCGAGCGGCGCGAGCTTTCGAGCGGTGCTGCGGATGCTCGGTCTCGATCTGGCGGCGATGGCGGTGCTGATCACGCTGGCGACGGTCGTCGTCGCCGCCGGGATCGAGCTGCCCGCGACGGCGCTCGAGAACATGGACATTTCGTGGCTGATCGTCGCGCTGGTGGTGATCGCGGCCCCGCTGGTCGAGGAAGTGGCCTTTCGCGGCTGGCTCTCGGGGCGACCCGGTCATGTTTTTGCTTTGCTGGCGCTCGTAGCCGCGCTCGGCTCCCTCCTGGCCATGGTCGCGCTGAACCAGGCGACCGGCGTGGGCGTGCTCTTGATGGCCGTGGCGCTCCCGGTGTTCTTCCTCGGCCTCGCCGCCGTGATCTTCTGGCGCTGGCGGAGCCGCCCCGCGATGGGCTGGTTCGCAAGGGTGTTCCCGCTGTTCTTCTGGCTCAGCACCGCGGGTTTCGCCTGCGTCCACCTGCTCAATTACGACGAGGGCAGCCTTTATGTCCTGCTGCCGCTGGTGCTGCCGCAATTCGTGACGGGGTCGATCCTGGGCTATCTGCGGGTGAACTACGGCCTGTGGGCAGCCATGCTGCTTCACGCTTTCCACAACGGCGCGGGAATGGCGATGGTGCTGGGCGGAATGCTCTTGGCGGGTTGATCAGATCCGCACGGCGGTGCCGCTGGCGCTGACCATGAGCATCGATCCGGTATCCCCGATCACCTCGTAATCGAGATCGACCCCGACCACCGCATTGCCGCCGCGGCTGCCGCATTCGGCCTGCAATTCCTGGATCGCCTTCTCGCGCGCGTCCGCAAGGATGCGTTCGTAGCTGCCCGAGCGCCCGCCGACGATGTCGCGGATGTTGGCGAACAGATCGCGGAACAGGTTCGCGCCGACGATCACCTCGCCGGTCACGATGCCGAGATATTCCTGGATCGGACTGCCCTCGATCGTCGGAGTGGTGGTGACGGTAATCCCGCGCGCATCTTTCCAGGGGCTAGCCATTATCGGATGTCCTTCGTCTTCTAGTGCCGGATCCGCCGACCCTCGCGAGGATCGGCGGGCACTGTATGGCTATGGCAAAGCAGGTGGGCGATCAAGCATCAGCCGTTGACCACGATCCCGCCATTGGGGTGCAACACCTGGCCCGACATGTAGGAGGAATCCTCGCAGGCCAGGAACAGGAACGCGGGCGCGACCTCGTTGGGCTCGCCGGGGCGGCCCATCGGCGTGCCTTCGCCGAAATGCTCCATCTTCTCCTCGCTCGATCCGCCGAAGGGATTGAGCGGCGTCCAGATCGGCCCGGGCGCGACCGCGTTGACCCTGATCCCGTCATCGGCGAGATTCGCGCTCAGCGAGCGGGTGAAGGCGGTGATCGCCCCCTTGGTCGCGGAGTAATCGAGCAATTCGCTCGAGCCCTTGTACATCGTCACGCTGGTGCAATTGACGATCGTCGCCCCCTTTTTCAGATGCGGCCGGACCGCCTGCGCCAGATAGAACATCGAGAAGATGTTGGACTGGAAGGTGCGTTGCAATTGCTCTTCGGTGATGTCGGTGACGTCCTGATCGGGATGCTGCTCGCCAGCGATCTGGATCAGCGTGTCGATCCTGCCGAACTTCTCCAGCGTCTGGGCTACCAGCTCGTCCGCGTGGCTTTTCTGCCCCAGATCGCCTGCGAGCGAGAACACCTTCGCGCCCTCGGCCTCGCACAATTCGCGGGTCTTCTTCGCATCGTCGTGTTCGCACAGATAGGACATCGCGATACTGGCGCCCTCGCGCGCGAACAGCACCGCGGTCGCGCGGCCGATGCCGCTGTCGGCGCCGGTGACGATGGCGACCTTGCCCTTCATCCGCCCCGATCCGGGATAGCGGGGCTGCCATTGCGGCTTGCGGTCGAGTTCGGATTCATGACCCGGCATCTCGGGCTCTTCCGCGATCGGCGGGATGTAACTGGCGCCTTGGTTGCGTTCGAGTTCGTCGGCCATGGTCGGATTTCCTTTGCAAAGAGAGTGCTTTGCAAAATTCAACCTGTCGGCAGGCCGACCGGTTCCGCAGCAGGGCGATGCCGCGGAACCGCTTATCGCATCAGAACCGGCGTATCAGGCCATCCCGAGCGCGTTCTTGTAGGTCTCCAAAATCGTCTCCTGTTCGGAGCGATCGTCGGGCTTCATCTTTCTGAGGCGAACCACCTGGCGCATGATCTTGGGATCGTAGCCGACCGCCTTGGACTCGGCATAGACGTCGCGGATATCGTCGGCGATGCCCTTCTTTTCCTCCTCGAGGCGTTCGATACGCTCGATCAGCAGGCGCAGGCGGTCGTCGGTGGCTTCGGCCATGGGTGTATGCTCCAATGAATGAGAATCGGTTGCCGGCCTGCTAGCCGACCGCGCCGGAACGGTGAAGGCGCAGGCGGGCTATTCCACGCGATTCTTCGCCACGCTCGCTTCCATCCGCCGCAATTGCTCGTCGCTGGCGGGCGTCTGGCGGGTGGCTTTCCAATCCTCCATCGCCATGCCGTGGATCAGCGCGCGCGCTTGCGCCTTGTCGCCCTCGTAGCCGGCATCGCGGATCCAGTCGGCGAGGCAATTGCGGC
>JAHJWA010000375.1 GCA_018828205.1 Alphaproteobacteria bacterium | reverse complement strand
GTCCACTAGCCGGTCACTCCGAGAAATCCTCCCCCCCGGGGGAGGTGGCAGCCGCGCAAGCGGCTGACGGTGGGGGCGCATCCGCGCAATAGCGAATGATGGCATCGGCAACGGCGGCGACGTCTCGCAGCACCTCTGCTGCCGGGATCCGGAGCACTTCGACGCCCTGCCGGCGCAGCCAGCCATCGCGCCCGCTGTCTCGCAAGGGTCGGTCGCCCCGGTCATGCGCCATTCCGTCGATCTCGACTGCGATGCGCCTGGATGCGCAGAAGAAATCGATCACATAGTCGCCGAGCGGGTGCTGCTTGCGGAATTTCACCCCCATCGGATTGCCGCGAAGGCGGTTCCATAGCAGCACCTCGGGAAGGCTCATGGTCGACCGCAGCGTTCTTGCTCGCTGGAGCGCCGTGGAGGAATGGTCTTCCATTCAGCCCCCCTCCGTCAGCGCTGCGCGCTGCCACCTCCCCCAATGGGGGAGGATTTCGGGAGCGCTATCCCCGCTCACTCCATCAGCCTCGCGTTCACCACTCGGCCGCCCCGCGTCAGCCGGACCGCGTCGCCGATTTCCTCGTCGAGCACGGGGCGGCCCTGCTCGGCGTCCCAGAAGGCGGAGAGGAAATTGTAGAGGTTGCGCGCGAACAGCGCGCTGGCGTCGGCGGCCAGGCGGCCCGCGGTGTTGCTGTAGCCGATCACGGTCACCCCGTGCCTCACCACGCTCTCGTCCGCAACCGAGCCCTCGACATTGCCGCCCTGCGCCACCGCGAGATCGAAGATCACGCTGCCGGGCTTCATGCTGGCGATCTGCGCATCCGAGACCAGAAGCGGCGCCGCGCGCCCGGGGATCAGCGCGGTGGTGATGACGATGTCCTGCTTGGCGATATGGCTCGACACCAGCTCCGCCTGTGCCGCCTGGTACTCTTCGCTCATCTCGGTGGCATAGCCGCCCGAACCCTCGCCCTCGATGCCCGCGACATTCTCGACGAAGATCGGCTTGGCACCGAGCGACTGAATCTGCTCCCTGGTGGCGCTGCGCACGTCGGTCGCGCTGACCTGCGCGCCCAGCCTTTTGGCGGTGGCGATCGCCTGCAGACCCGCCACGCCCACGCCCATTACGAAGACCCGCGCCGCCTGCACCGTGCCCGCGGCGGTCATCATCATCGGGAAGGCGCGACCATAGGCATCCGCGCTGGCGATCACCGCCTTGTAGCCGGCAAGGTTGGACTGGCTGGAGAGCACGTCCATGCTCTGCGCGCGGGTGATCCGCGGCATGAATTCCATCGCCAGCGCCTCGAAACCGCCCTTGGCGAAGGCCTCCACCCGCTCGCGCGCGGCGAAGGGATCGAAGGTCGCCGCGACCCATGCACCCGGCCTGGCGCCGGCGAGCGAAAGCGGATCGGGCGCCTGGACGCCGAGCACGATTTCCGCCCCCTCGACCGCCAGCGGGCCGGTGGTCACCTCGGCCCCTGCGTCGCGATAGGCCGCATCGGTAATCGAAGCGCCGTCCCCGGCGCCTTGCTCGATCGCGACCATGGCGCCCAGAGCGATGAATTTCTTCACCGTTTCGGGAGTTGCGGCGACGCGGTGTTCGCCAGCCGCGCGTTCCTTGAGGACCGCGATGCGCACTAGGCGGCGATCATTCCGAGATCAGGATCACGACAACAAGCGCGATGATCGCGAGCAGCGGGACGATCCATTTGAGGCTCCCGATGAAACGATCGTAGGTGTTGGTGGCCTTGGTGATGTCGTGCGGCGAAGCCATGTATTCCCCCGGCGTGGAAAATTGCGTTGGGGATCGCTCTATCGCGAGCCGCCTGCGCGCTCAAGCCCCGCCCGCCCCGCATCACCCTTAATCCGCTTTTTACCCATTTCGCCTAACTGGGCCTTTCCGCCGGGAGATTCCGGCGTGCATGGAACGAGGCGGATACGGTTATGGCGGAGAGCGAAACGCGCCTCCTGATGCTGATCGACGACGAGCCGGCGCAATGCCGTCTCGTCACCGCGCTTGCCGCGCGCGAGGGCTGGCGCACGCTGGTCGCCGGTTCCGCCGAGGCTGCGCTCGATCTGCTGGCGACGCCCGAATGCAACGATCTGGGCGCCATTCTGCTCGACCAGTGGGTCCCCGGCGAGGATGCCTGCGACCTGATCCGCGCGCTCAAATCCAGCCGCCCCGCCGTACCCGTGCTGATGATCACCGCCAGCGCCTCGCCGCTGCTCGCGGTCGAGGCGATGCGCGCGGGCGCCACCGATTACCTCATCAAGCCGGTGGCCCCGGAACGCCTCCTCTCCACGCTGCGCAGCGCCACCCGCGCCGAAGCCCCCAAGGCCGAACTGCAGCCGCTGGCCGAGAAAATGCCCGCCACGCTCGATTTCGACGCGATGGTCGGCACCGCCCCGCCCTTCCGCACCGCGCTCGCCAAGGCGGCGACCGCGGCGCGCGGGCACGGCCATGTCGTGGTCGAGGGCGAGACCGGAACGGGCAAGGAAATGCTCATGCGGGCGATGCTCACCTCGAGCCCGCGTGCCAAGGCGCCGATGCGGCTGATCTCGATCGGAAGCACCTCCGCCGGCTCGATCGAATCGCTGCTGTTCGGACACCAGCAGGGTGCCTTTCCCGGGGCCTTCGACCAGCAGGTCGGTGCGCTCCAGCAATGCGACGGCGGAACGCTGCTGCTCGACGAGATCGACCGGCTCGAGCCCGCGCTGCAGGCGCGGTTGGCCGAAGTGCTCGCCACCGGGGTGGTCCGCCCGACCGGCGCCAGCCACGGCTTCAAGATCGACATTCGCATCATGGCCGCGAGCGATCTGCCGCTGGCCGCGCTGGTCGAGGCAGGCGAGTTCGATGGCGACCTCTACGGAAGCCTCAACGGCACGCTGGTCGAATTGCCGCCGCTGCGCGAGCGCGCGGGCGATATTCCGGCGCTGACCCGCTATTTCCTCGGCCGGATCGGCGAGCAGCCGGGTCTGCGCCACCATTCGATCGCCGACAGCGGCCTCAACCTGCTCGAGGTCTACGACTGGCCGGGCAATGTCCGCCAGCTGCAGGCGGTGCTGTTCCGTGCGGCGGTGTTCTGCGACGGCGAATCGCTGACCGCGGAGAGCTTCCCGCAATTGTCCGAACTGCTTGGCGTGATGGAAGACCGCGCCGAAAGCCGCCAGCGCGGGCTCGGCGTCATGCTCTACACCAATGACGGCAATCTGCGCGCGCTCGAGGAAATCGAGGCCGACGTCATCCGCCTCGCGATCGGCCATTACCGCGGCCGGATGACCGAGGTGGCGCGCCGGCTCGGGATCGGGCGCTCGACGCTCTACCGCAAGCTCGGCGATCTCGGGATCGACAACGCGGCCTGAGGCAGGCGCGGGGTCGATCAGCCCGGCAGGTCGGAGAAATCGGTCAGCGCGGCATCGCGCAGCCCCCGCCAGACATTGCGCGCCTGGACGGTTTCCGCCGCATCATGGACGCGCAGCACCTGCACGCCGGCGTTCATCCCCGCGAGCGCGAGCGCGATGCTGCCGCCCAGCCGGTTCTCGACCGGCGCCTCGTTCGACAGCGCGCCGATCATCCGCTTGCGGCTGGCGCCCAGCAGAAGCGGATGGCCGAGCGCGTGGAACAGTGGCAGCGCGTTGATCAACGCGGTGTTGTCGGCCAGCGACTTGCCGAAACCGATGCCCGGATCGAGCAGGATCTTCTCGGGCCGGATGCCCGCTTCGAGGGCGGCATCGCGCCGCGCGCGGAGTGCGTCGAACACCGCGAAGACCACATCGCCATAATCCGCTTTCTCATGCAGATCCTCGCCCGCCGCGCCTGGCGCGTGCATCAGCACCACCGGGCAGCCGCGCGCAGCGATCACCTCGGCGCTGCGCGGGTCGTGCGCGAGGCCGGAGACGTCGTTGACCATATGCGCGCCGGCATCGAGCGCGGCCTCCATCACCGAAGCCTTGCGGGTGTCCACGCTGATCGCCGCGCCCATCGCCGCGCAGGTCTCGATCGCGGGGACCACGCGCGCAATCTCGTCGCCTTCCCACAGCCTGGGCGCGCCCGGACGCGTGCTTTCGCCGCCGATATCGAGCAGCGCCGCGCCCGCCTCGACCATCGCCGCGGCGTGATCGCGTCCCGCCTCGCGGTCGTCGAGAAAGCGCCCGCCATCGGAGAAACTGTCGGGGGTGACGTTGAGAATGCCCATGACCTGCGGCTGGTCGAGCCGCACCATGCGCTCGCCCAATTGCAGGGTCGGATGCGCGAGCGTGAGATTGGCCCATTGCGCCTCGGCCTCGGCGCCAAGGCCCTCGGGGAGCTGGCCGAGCACTTCGGCAATCGTTTCGGGCGAGGCCAGCCAGCGCTCCACCACCGCACCATCCGCGCCCTCGCCGCGGCGCTGGATCACCGCGAACCGGCTGGCGTAGACCATCCCCCCGGCGAGCCGGATCGCATTGCCATGCTCGCTCTGCGGCCCGGGGACGAAACCGATCGGACGGATGTAGATGCGGTCGGTCATCGTGTGGAATCCCAGATGGCTCGGTTGAGGCGAAGGCGGGCGATCAGTCCTCGGTCGCCAGCAGGTACAATTGCCGCGCCGCGTCGATCGGGGCGACCTCGCCGCCCTTGTCATAGTGCCAGAAGCTCCAGCCGTTGCAGCTCGGCGCGCCCTGCAGATCCTTGCCCAGCCCGTGGATCGAGCCGATCTGCTTGTCGTGCGCCAGCGAACCGTCGGCGCGGACCACCGCGGTCCAGCGGCGCTTGCGGTCGAACAATTGCGTGCCGGGCGGAATCAGCCCGTTCTCGACCAGCGCGCCGAAGGCCACCCGCGGCGCATCGCGGCGGCTCTGCATCGTGGCGAGCGCGCTCTCGTCGAGCGGGAGCTCCTTGGCGATCCGCTTGCGCGCCGCGTCGCGATAGGGTGCCTCGCGCTCGCAGCCGATCCAGTCGCGGCCCAGCCTGGTGGCGACCGCGCCGGTGGTGCCGGTGCCGAAGAAGGGGTCGAGCACGACATCGCCGCGCTCGGTGGTCGCCAGCAGCACGCGGTAGAGCAGCGATTCGGGCTTCTGCGTCGGATGGACCTTGGTGCCGCCCTCCTTGAGCCTTTCGCCGCCGCTGCAGATCGGCAGCACCCAGTCGCTGCGCATCTGCAGCTCGTCGTTGAGCGTCTTCATCGCGCGGTAGTTGAAGTGGTATTTCGCCTTCTCGCCCTGGCTGCACCACAGCAGCGTCTCATGCGCATTGGTGAAGCGGGTGCCCTTGAAATTGGGCATCGGATTGGTCTTGCGCCAGACGATGTCGTTGAGGATCCAGAACCCCAGATCCTGCAGGATCGCGCCGACGCGGTAGATGTTGTGATAGCTGCCGATCACCCACAGCGCGCCGTCGGGCTTCAGCACCCGCTTGCATTCGCGCAGCCAGGCAATGGTGAAATCGTCATAGGTGCGGAAGCTGGCGAACTTGTCCCAGTCGTCGGTGACGGCGTCGACCTGGCTGCCATCGGGACGGTTGAGATCGCCGCCGAGCTGGAGATTGTAGGGCGGATCGGCGAAGACCAGATCCACCGATGCGGTCGGCAGTTCGCGCAGCCGCTCGACGCAATCGCCGTCGAGGATCTGCCCCAGCGGCAGTTGCGGCGCCGCCGCGCGCGGCGCTTCGACGGCCACCCCACGCGATTTGACGCGCGTCATTTCGGCCTCGAGGACCCCCATGTCATATTCCCCCATCTGCAGTTATCCACAGGGTGAGTCCAAGCCGCCGTCAGGTCAAGGCCGGAGTTCTAGAGGGGTATGGTTAAGTCCGGGTTAGCTACGAAGGAACGAAAAGAGTCCGCCACTAGATGTTGAGTCTGAAGGCGTTTTCATGACTCCAGATGAAGTGGTGTGGCCGTGGGGACTCGCACCGCGCGCTTATTTTTTTCGCGGTTCAGGCGGCCGGAGCGGGCGCCAGGCCGGGATCGATGCCCGTCAGTTCGACCGACTTCGCCCACAGCCGCGCGGCCAGCAGCGGGTCCCGCGCGGTCTTGCTGGCAATGGCGCGGCCCGAGGTCCGGCCGCTCATTTCGCGCAGGCCATAAGGCCCGTAGTAGTCGCCGCCCTGCGCCATCGGATCGGTCGCCGACTGAAGGGCCGGCAGCGCACCCGCCTCGCCGGTGTTGAGCACGGCGCCGACCAGCGCACCGAACAGATTGCCGAGCACGCCCAGATGGCGGGTCAGCTCGGTCTGCGCGATGCCGGGATGGCAGGCCAGCGAGACGACCGGCGAATTCGCGGCGCGCAATCGCCGGTCGAGCTCGATGGCGAACAGCAGATTGGCCAGCTTGCTCTGGCCGTAGAATTTGGTGCGGCCGTAGCCCTGCGCCGCGTCCAGATTGTCGAAGTCGATCGTCGCACCGCGATGGGCGAGGCTCGACTGGCTGACCACCCGTGCGCCGCCATCCGCGGCCAGCTTGTCGAGCAACAGGCCGGTGAAGGCGAAATGGCCCAGATGATTGACCGCGAATTGCAGTTCGCAGCCGCCGGGCGCGCGCGAGAGGGGGGGCATCATCACCCCGGCGTTGTTGACCAGGATGTCGATCCGCTCTTCCTCGCCGGCCCGTTCGGCCGCCTCGCGGACCGAGGCGATATTCGCCAGATCGAGCGGCAGAAACTCGGTCACGGCCCGCTCGTGGCCGGAAGCGAGCCGCTCCTGCGCTTGCTGCGCCTTGTCGGCGTCGCGGCAGGCCAAGAGCACGCGCGCGCCCTTGCGCGCCAGCCCCTGGGCGATGGCGAAACCGATCCCGGTGTTGGCGCCGGTGACGATGGCGGTCTTGCCGCTCTGGTCGGGAATATCGGAAAAGGCGAAGCTCATGCGAACATCTCCACTTGCGCGACCGGAGCGAAGCTGCGGCGGTGCAGCGGGCTCGGCCCGTGCCTCTTCAATGCGGCGAGATGCTCGGGCGTTCCATAGCCGGCGTTGCGCTCCCAGCCGTAATGCGGATGGCTGCGCGCCGCTTCGCGCATCAGCCGGTCGCGGTGCTCCTTGGCGAGGATCGAGGCGGCGGAAATGCAGGGCTCGAGCGCGTCGCCGCCGACGATCGCGCGCGCGGGCCACCGCCAGTCCGCGCAGCGCCCCACCGGCGTGAGGTTGCCGTCCACCAGCACGCTCTCGGGCACGCAGGCCAGCACCTCGACCAGCCGCGCTACCGCCAGCGTCATCGCCAGCATGGTCGCGCCGAAGATGTTGAGCCGGTCGATTTCCTCGGGCTCGACTACCCCCAGCCCCCAGGCACAGCAGTTCTGGATCCGCGGTTCGAGCTCGGCGCGGCGCAGGCGCGAGAGCTTCTTGGAATCGTCCAGCCCTTCCGGGCAGGGCTTGCACAGCACCACCGCCGCCGCCACAACCGGCCCCGCCAGCGGACCACGGCCCGCCTCATCCACGCCCACGATCAAGGGCGCGGCACCAAGACCTTGTTCGGGAGTTGCACACATCATGATCAAAGCATCCATCCTTGCCGCCACCCTATCGCCCCTGCTCCTCGCCGCAAGCTGCGGCAGCGCGCCGAGCGGGGATAGCGGCGCCAATTCGACCCCGGTGGCGGGGGGCGGCGAAGGAGAGTTCGACGGCGAATTCGCCATCCAGAGCTTCGGTACCTTCGACGAGCCCTGGGCCTCCGCCTTCGTGCCGGGCACTTCGGTGCTGGTGCTGACCACCAAGCCGGGCGAATTGCGCGCGATCGACACCGAGACGCGGCAGGCGATCACGATCACCGGCGCGCCGGACGTCGATTACGGCGGCCAGGGCGGTCTGGGCGACATCGCCTTCCTTCCCAGCGAGACATCCTCCACGCTCGGCACCCGCACGATCTACCTGAGCTGGGCCGAAGCCGGCGAAGGCGACACCCGCGGCGCGGTGGTCGGGCGCGGCCAGATGGTCTGCGCGCAGGCAACCTCCTGCAGCATCGAGGGCCTCTCGGTGATCTGGCGGCAAAGCCCCAAGGTTACCGGCCGCGGCCACTATTCGCACCGCATCGCCTTCAGCCCCGACGAAAGCCACCTCTTCATCGCCAGCGGCGATCGCCAGAAGATGAGCCCAGCGCAGGACACCAGCAACACGCTCGGCAGCATCGTCAGGCTCGATCTCGACGGCACCCCCGCAGCGGGCAACCCGCTCGCCGAACGCGGCGGGGCGAGCGCCGAAATCTGGAGCTGGGGACACCGCAACATCCTGGGTATGGATTTCGATAGCAGCGGGCGGCTGTGGGAGATCGAGCATGGACCCAAGGGCGGAGACGAGTTCAACCTCGTCGAACGCGGCGCCAATTACGGCTGGCCGGAGCGTTCGGGCGGCGTGAATTACGACGGCTCGAACATCCCCGACCACAGCGCCGACGACGGCTTTACCAAGCCTGCGATCGAATGGACCCCGGTCATCGCGCCGGGCAATTTCGTGTTTTACAGCGGCGATCTGTTCGCAGGCTGGGATGGCGATGCGATCATTTCGGGACTGGTGACCCAGGGTCTCGTCCGCGTCGAAATGGACGGCACCGGGGCGCGCGAGGTGGCTCGCTACGACATGGACAAGCGCATCCGCTCGGTGATCGAGGGACCCGACGGTGCGCTGTGGGTGCTCGAAGACGGCAATGGCGCCCGGCTGCTGCGCCTGACGCCCGGCTGAGCCGGCTCCCGGGCAGGACGATTGCTGTCGACTTGCCCGGGTCCCGGCCCTAATCCGCGCCGCCCATGGCTACGCTGATTCCCCTGACCGCGGTCGAACCCGCGCTGATCGAGCAATTGCTCGACGCCGCATTCGGCGAAACCCGCCATGCGCGCACCGCCTATCGCATCCGCGAGGGCACCGAGTGGCTGGAAGCGCTCAGCTTCGCGGTGCTCGACGAGGAGGAATACCTCACCGGCACGATCCAAATCTGGCCGGTCGCGCTCACCGATCCCAAGGGCCGGCCGCATCCGATGCTGATGGTCGGGCCGGTCGCGGTGATGCCCGGGCGCCAGGGCGAAGGCTATGGCAAGGCGCTGATCACCGC
>JAHJWA010000374.1 GCA_018828205.1 Alphaproteobacteria bacterium | reverse complement strand
CTTGTTGCCCGCCGGATCGCGCAGATAGGCCAGATACATATTGCCGATCTCGCTCTCGCGGATGCCGGGCGGATCCTCGATCGCGGTGCCGCCGTTCTCCAGGCCCGCCTTGTGCCAGGCGTCGCCCTGTTCGGGGCTGTCGACAGCAAAGCCGATGGTGCCGCCATTGGCGCCGCAGGCCCTGCCGCCGTCGATCGGCTTGGAAATAAGGAAGATCCCGCCCTTGTGCATATAGAGCACGCGGCCCTTGGGATCGACCCGCCCCTCGGGGCCGCCCAATGCGGCGAAACAGGCGTCGTAGAATTTCTTCGAGGCGTCGATATCGTCGGCGCCGAGCATCACGTGGCTGAACATGGCATTCTCCTCCTTGTCGTTATTTGCGTGTCGTTTTGTGAGCGTAGTCTCGCTCAGTCGTAGACCACCACGCTGCGGATGCTCTCGCCCGCATGCATGAGGTCGAAGCCCTTGTTGATCTCGTCGAGCTTGAGGACATGGGTGATCATCGGATCGATCTGGATCTTGCCGTCCATGTACCAGTCGACGATCTTGGGCACATCGGTGCGGCCCTTGGCGCCGCCGAAGGCGGTGCCGCGCCAATTGCGCCCGGTGACGAGCTGGAACGGGCGGGTCTCGATGGTCTTGCCCGCTTCCGCCACGCCGATCACGATGCTGGTGCCCCAGCCCTTGTGGCAGCATTCGAGCGCCTGGCGCATCACGGTCGTGTTGCCGGTGCAGTCGAAGCTGTAGTCCGCGCCGCCGTCGAGCATTGCGACCAGATGCGCGACGACATCCTCGACTTCTCTGGGATTGACGAAATCGGTCATCCCGAAATGCTCGCCATAGGGCTTTTTGTCGGGGTTGATGTCGACCCCGACGATCCGGTCGGCGCCCGCCATCCGCGCGCCCTGGATGACGTTGAGCCCGATCCCGCCCAGTCCGAAGACAACCACGTTGTCGCCGGGACGGACATCGGCGGTGTTGATCACCGCGCCGACCCCGGTGGTGACCCCGCAGCCGATGTAGCAGCTGGTGTGGAACGGCGCATCGTCGCGGATCTTGGCGACCGCGATCTCGGGGAGCACGGTGAAGTTCGAGAAGGTCGAGCAGCCCATGTAGTGATGGATCGTCTGCCCCTTGTAGGAGAAGCGGCTGGTCCCGTCGGGCATCAGTCCGCGGCCCTGGGTCTCGCGGATCGCGCTGCACAGATTGGTCTTGCCCGAGAGGCACATTTTGCACTGGCGGCATTCGGGGGTGTAGAGCGGGATGACGTGATCGCCTTCCTTGACGCTGGTCACCCCGGGGCCGATTTCCCGGACGATCCCGGCGCCTTCGTGGCCCAGGATCGAGGGGAACAGCCCTTCGGAATCCAGCCCATCGAGCGTGTAGGCATCGGTGTGGCAGATCCCGCTGGCCTTGATTTCGACCAACACCTCGCCCGCCTTGGGACCCTCGAGGTCGAGTTCGACCACTTCGAGCGGCTGCTTGGCTTCGAAAGCGACGGCGGCACGGGTCTTCATCGGGGCTCTCCAGGGCGTTGGTTGTGCCGTGGCCTAGGCGAGGGGGGCCGCGCTCGCAAGCCGGTAGCTTGCGGTTCAGGCTGCGGGGGCTACCACCCACCGCATGACAGCTCTTCTCTCGGCGACGCTCCTGCTCGCGCTTCAATCCGCGGGCGCTCCCGCACCAATGCCGACACCGGCGCTCTCGCTCGAACAACAGTCCGGGCTGCGCTGCGCCGCGGCCTTCGCACTGGTTGCGCAGGCCCAGGCCGCGGGCGATACCGAGGCGCTGGAATATCCGGCGCTGGGCGAACGTGGGCGCGAGTTCTTCGTGCGCACCGCGGCGCGGCTGATCGACGAGACCGGGATCGACCGCGACGGCGTGGCGCGATTGCTTTCCGCGGAAGCCGCACGGCTGGCGCAGGAGGAGGGTGCGCTCGACCGCGCCATGCCGCCCTGCCTGATGCTGCTCGAAGCCTCGGGCCTCTGACGCGAAGTCAGCGCCGGTTCAGGGCTCGCCGGCCAGGTTGCCGCCCGCTCCCAGCTGAAAAGGTTACGATTCGCATGCGCCGCATCATCCTGGCCACGACCGCCCTCCCGTTCGCGCTGCTCGCCGCGCCCGCGCTGGCGCAGGAGGTGGACCACGCACCGGCTGCCGAAACCGAGACCCTCGACCGCATCGCGCAGAGCCTGTCCGATTCCGCCCGCCAGGCGCAGCTGGCCGCGACGCTCGCGGCGCTGACCGAGATCGCGCTCGATATCCCGCTTGCGCCGATCGTCGAACCCCTCGCCGAGGCGGCGGGCGAGCCCGCGGGACAAGTCGATCCCGACCTGACCTTGCGCCGGATGGCGCCGCGCAGCGACGATCTGTCGCGCACCATCGAGGAGCGCCTGCCGCAGGCGATGGACCGGATGGCGGGGCTTTCGGGCGGTCTCGCCGCGCTGGTCCCGGCGCTGCGCGACATGGCCGACCAGCTCGAAACCGCGCTGCCGCCCGAAACGCCCGCGCCAACGCGCTGATCCGCAGCGTAAACTTGCACCGGCAAGGCTGGCAATCATCCCGCCCATGCTCCATGGACGCTTCCCACCATGTGGCAATTGCACCAATTCCCCCTCTGTCCCTTCAGCCGCAAGGTTCGCCTTGTGCTGGGGGAGAAGAGCGTCGCCTATGAACTCGTCCGCCAGCTGCCCTGGGAGGCCAGCGACGAGCTGATCGCGCTCAACGCCGCGGGGCGCGTTCCCGTGCTCCACGACAAGGCGCGCAATCTCGCGATCAGCGACAGCCGGGCGATCTGCGAATATCTCGACGAGACCGTGGAGCGCAGCCCCCTGCTCGGGGGCACCGCGATCTACCGCGCCGAGATCCGCCGGCTGATCGCGCTGATGGACGAGAATTTCTTCGGCGACGTGATCGCGCCGCTGTTCCACGAAAAGGTCCACAAACGGCTGGTGCTGCGTCAGCCGCCCGACGGGCGGGTGCTGCGCGAGGCGATGAAGCTGGCGCACGGCCATCTCGACTACATCGACTGGCTGGTCGACACCCGCAGCTGGATCGCCGGTTCGACCATGAGCCTCGCCGATCTCGCCGCCGCGGCGCAGATCTCGGTGGCGGATTATCTCGGCGGGATCGACTGGTCGGGCCACGAGCAGACCCGCGGCTGGTATTCGGTGGTCAAGAGCCGCCCCAGCTTCCGCCCGCTGCTGGGCGAGAAGATGGATGGCATCCACCCCCCGTCGCATTACGCGCTGGTCGATGTCTGATTGGAACTTGCCGGGTTCCACACCATATCGGGGGCGAAGGAGACCGCTATGACCGACAAGCTTGCAATCCCCGACGCCGAATGGCGCGAGAAGCTGACCCCCGAACAATATCATGTGCTGCGCGAAGGCGGCACCGAGCGCGCCTTCACCGGCAAATACGACAAGAATAAGCAGGCCGGCGAATATCTCTGCGCCGCCTGCGGCCAGCGCGTGTTCGACAGCAGCCACAAATACGACAGCGGTTCGGGCTGGCCCAGCTTCACCGCCCCGGCAGACGAAGACGTGGTCGAAGAGAACCGCGATGTCAGCATGGGCATGATCCGCACCGAGGTGGTCTGTTCCAAATGCGAAGGCCATTTGGGCCACGTCTTTCCCGACGGACCCGGCGAGACCGGCCTGCGCTATTGCATCAACAGCGCGGCGCTCGATTTCGCGCCCGAGGACGGCGACGCCTGACCTGCTGCAGGCCGCCGGGGGATGGCGCGCGGGTTCCCCGTTCACGCATGGTTACAACTGCCCTATGCAACGCCCGGATCAGTGATCGGGTGACGTGAATTGGCGGGACGCAAACAGAACGACAGCAACCAGCGGGGCAGCCGCCGCAGCGCGAGCACGGCCGCGGCTGCCAAGCGCAGCGCCAGCGAACAGCGCGGGCGCCGCGGCTGGCGGCTGTGGCTGCGCCGACTGAGCCTGTGGGGTCTGGCGCTGGCGCTGCTCGGACTGCTGTTCGTCGGGCTGGCGGTGGCCTTCGCGGCGCGCTCGCTGCCATCGTTCTACCAGCTCCAGGCGACGCAGGTGGGGCAGACCATCGTGGTGCGCGCGCGCGACGGCAGCGAGATCGTCGAGCTCGGCCCCAGCTACGGCCAGTGGCTGAGCTCGAACGAGATCCCGCAGGTCATGAAGGATGCGATGATCTCGGTCGAGGACCGGCGCTTCCAGTCGCATTTCGGGGTCGATCCGATCGGGCTGGCGCGCGCGCTCTGGGTCGCGGCGACGGGTGACGGGCGCGTCGCGGCGACCTCGACCATCACCCAGCAGCTCGCGCGGAACGTTTTCCTCAATTCCAACCGCACCATCGACCGCAAGCTGCGCGAGGGCGTGCTGGCGCTGGCGCTCGAGACCAAGTTCACCAAGGAACAGATCCTCGAGCTCTATCTCAACAAGGTCTATTTCGGCGGCGGCGCCTATGGCGTGGATTCGGCCTCGCGCAAATTCTTCAGCCATCCCGCGACCGATCTCTCGACCGCCGAGGCGGCGATCATCGCCGGGCTGGTCAAGGCGCCGAGCCGCTATTCGCCCACCGCCGACGTCAACGCCGCGGTCGACCGCGCCAGCGTGGTGCTGCGGCTGATGCGCGAACAGGGCCGGATCAGCGCCAGCCAGGCCTCGGTCGACATCTCCGCGGTCAATCTCAAGGAGGAGACCGGGCAGAATTCGGTGCGCTATTTCACCGACTGGGCGCTGCCGCAGCTCGATCTGCTGCTTCCCGAGACCTTCGAGCCGATCGAGGTCTGGACCACGCTCGACACCGGGATGCAGCGCGCGGCGACCGCCTCGATCCAGGCCAACACCCCCGAGGGCGCGCAAGGGGCGCTGGTCAGCCTCGACCGCGACGGCGCGGTGCTCGCGCTGGTCGGCGGGACCGATTACGTCCAGACCAATTACAACCGCGCCACCGACGCGATGCGCCAGCCCGGCTCCTCGTGGAAGCTGTTCGTCTATCTCGCCGCGCTGGAGGCGGGTTACACGCCCGAGGACCGCGTGGTCGACGGCCCGGTGACGATCGACGGCTGGAGCCCGCGCAATTCGGGCGGCAGCTATGCGGGCGCGATCGATCTGCGCACCGCCTTCGCCTATTCGAAGAACACCGTCGCGGCGCAGCTCGGCAATGAGGTCGGCTTCGGCACGGTCGCCAGCATGGCGCGGCGCTTCGGCATCACCACGCCGATCTCGACCTATCCCTCGATGGTGCTGGGTACCTCCGAGGTGCGGCTGATCGACATGACCCGCGCCTTCGCGGCGGTGGGCGAAGGCGGCCGTTCGGTCGAACCCTATGGCATCCTCAAGGTGACCACCGGCGACGGCGAACTGCTCTACCAGCACGAACGCGCGCGCGAGGTGCAGCTGGTGCCCGATCATGTCGCTGCCGGGATCACCGACCTGCTCCAGACCGCGGTCAACACCGGCACCGGCCGCGCGGCGCAGATCGGGCGACCGGTGGCGGGCAAGACCGGGACCACCAATTCGAACAAGGACGGCTATTTCGTCGGCTTCTCGAGCGGGATCACCACCGGGGTCTGGATGGGGCGCGACGACAACGCCCGCGTCGCCAGCCTGCAGGGCGGACGCGCGCCGGCGCAGGCCTTTGCCGCCTATATGCGCTATGCGGTCAAGGATCGCCCGGAAGAGGAGTTCGACACCGATCTGCAGCTCCCCGAATGGCAGCTCGAGCCCGACGACGAGCAGATGTTCGGCGATCCCGACGAGTATTATTTCATCGACGAGCAGGGCAATCTGATCGAGCCCGGGCGGCCGCAGAACGAGGGGGAGGATTACTTCCCCTATCCCGAGCAGCCCGGAGTCGGCCCGGGCGCGGGCGAGGGCGACCGTCCCCGCCAGCCCGGCCAGCCGCCGCGGCGCCCGGGCGGGCAACCGCTCCCGGGTGAACCAGCGCCCGACGATCCGGCGGCGGCGAGCGATGATTTCCTCCGCCGCGCTACGGGCGAGAACGAGCAGCAGGCGCCGCCGCAGCAGCAACGCCAGCCCCGCCCGCCGAGCAGGCCGCCGATCGAATATTGAGGCTCGCGAAGGCGCTGCTTCAGCCAAACGAGAAAGGGGAGCCCCACCCGGCGGTGGAGCTCCCCTTTTCTTTGTTCCGCAGCTGGGCGGTACGCCTCAGCGGAGGCGAACCGGCAGATAGGTCGGCGGGCGACCGCGCCGCTGCACGCGCAGCAGAACCGCATCGCGATCCTCGGCATCGGCCCGGGCGATCACCGCTTCGAGCCCGGCGATATCCGCGACCTCGCGATAATTCGCGCTCAGGATGATGTCGCCGCGCTGGAGACCCTTGCGCGCCGCGTCCGAATTGGCATCGACCGCGCCGACCGCGAGACCCGTAGTCCCCGCGGAGGCACCGAGCTGGCTGGCGATCTGCGGGTTGAGCGGGACGACCTGGAGGCCGAGACGCTGCTCGATCAGCCCGTCGTCGGGGCTCTCGAGCATCTCTTCCTCTTCGGCTTCGGGGTCGAACATCTGCTGGCGCGCGAGCTCTTCCGCGCTGGGGCGGCTGCCGACGGTGACATTCGCGCGGACGCGTTCGCCGTTGCGGATGTATTCGACCGGGATCGTCTCGCCGGGCGCGACATTGGCGACCAGGAAGGACAGCGACTGTTCGGGGGTCACCGGCTCGCCATTGATGCTGATCACGATGTCGCCGGCGCGCAGCCCGGCGCGCTCGGCGCCTTCGCCCGGCTGGACCGACTGGACGATTTCGCCGCGGTTGCGCTCGATCCCGAGCGAGGCGGCGAGATCGTCGGTGACCGGCTGGATGCTGATCCCGAGATAACCGCGCTCGATCGCCTCGCCGCGGCGCAATTGCTCGACGATCGGGGCCGCGATTTCGGCGGGGATGGCAAAGCCGATCCCGACGCTACCGCCGGTGGGCGAGAAGATCGCATTGTTGATGCCGATCACATTGCCCTGCATGTCGAACAGCGGCCCGCCCGAATTGCCGCGGTTGATGGCGGCATCGGTCTGGATATAGCGGTCGTAGGCGCCGCCCATGCCGGTGTTGCGCAGCACCGCCGAAACGATGCCGCTGGTGACCGTGCCGCCCAGACCGAAGGGGTTGCCGATCGCGACCACCCAATCGCCCGGACGCGCCTGGCTGGAATCGCCGAAGCGCACGAAGGGAAATGGTTCGCTGCGGCTGACCTTGAGCACCGCGAGATCGGATTCGACGTCGTTGCCGACCAGTTCGGCCTCGTATTCGGTGCCGTCGGGCATGGTCACGGTGATCTCTTCGACCGTGCCGCGGCCCGAGGGGCTGACGACATGGTTGTTGGTGACCACATAGCCATCGGCGGAAATGATGAAGCCCGACCCCAGCGACTGGCCCTCGCGGAACTGCGGTTCCTGCTGCTGTTGACCCTGGCGGCGGCTGAACAGCCCTTCGAAGGGCGTGCCGCTGAACGGGTTGGAACTCTGCACCTCGACGCGCTGCCGGGTGGAGATGTTGACCACCGCGGGCTGCAATTGCTCGGTGAGATCCGCAAAGCTCTCGGGAGCGCCCGCGCGGGGCACGGCGCGCGACAATTGCATGTCGTCGTTCTGCGCCACCTGCGCGCCGGCGGGGTAGCCGGTCGCCAGCGAGACGGCGGCACCGCCGACCAACAACACACTCGTCAATCCATAGGCATATCGCACTGGTTTCACGTCCTCTCGTTCCTTTTCACAGGGCGCGCCTGCCCCGAATATCCGGTGCCGGCATGCGCCATCATAGGGGCTCGGCTCGTTTCAACCCTCGCCCGCTGAACCGCCATTGAACGCCGAAGGTTCCGCTCGACGAACGATCAACGCTGTCCGCGGAACTGCCTCAGATACTCATTGTCGGGCGAGAGAATGATGCTGCTCTCGTTGCCGTTCTGGGCGGAGAAGGTGGTGTCGTAGCTCTGCATTGCGCGGTAGAAATCGTAGAACGAGGGATCCTTGCCGAAACTGTCGGCATAGATCCTCGCCGAATCCGCATCCGCCTCGGCGCGGATGATCCGCGCGTCGCGCTCGCCCTGCGCCCGGATCGTGCGCGCTTCGCGCTCGCGATCCGATTCCATCCGCCGGAAGGCCGAATTGAGCGGTGCACCATCGGGCAGATCGGTGCGCTTGATCTTCACGTCGATCACCTCGGCGCCGTATTGCCGGGCCTGGCGGTCGAGATTGGCGCGCACATTGGCCAGCGCATTGCCGCGCT
>JAHJWA010000373.1 GCA_018828205.1 Alphaproteobacteria bacterium | reverse complement strand
CCGGTGATCAGCGCGTAACCGAGAGCAATATGAATCAGAGCAACGATGATAATCGCGATCACGCGATTGCCACTCATCTGTTGGTCAGCATAAGCCATTCGGTCGCATCACTCCATCGTACACGCCGGAATGCTCCGGCGATTAAAGCGCCTTGCCACGACCAGCGTCGCAAGGTGCCAATAAAAACATCCGTCAGCTTTCCATCGGTATTCCAAAGGACCAAAGGCCCGAAAGGTTTCCGAAATGTCCCACCGCGAACCCGCCAAAGCAATTTTATATCATGCGCTTCGGTCTGGTCGGTCCTTTACCCATCATGCCTATCCACCGCAAACCCTTTATCGGTTAACCCCGGATTCAGTGCGGCTGGGCTTGGAACGGGCGATGCGCTCCGCCATTTCGATTCTATCTGGCGGCCGAAATTCGCCGTTCCTATTGGATATCGCTCGATGAACAACGCCCCCCGCACGCTTCTGCTGTCCCTCGCCGCGGCGCTTGCGGCAGTCTCCGCCCCGCTCGCTTCGCAGGAGCGTCCGGCGCCGTCCCAGCCGGCTGCGAGTTCCGCGCTTACTCCCGCGCTCACCTATGCCGATCTGGTCGATCTCGCCGAGGGAACGCCGCTGGTCATCCGCGCGCGGATCAAGGAACAGGCGCAGGTTTCGGCCGAGCGCGCGCCGGGGCTCGCCCCGGGTTTCGCGAGGCTCTATATCGAGGCCGAGACGCTGGCGCTGCTTTCGGGCAATATCTCGATCGGGGAATCGCTGCGCTATCTGGTCGATGTGCCCTTCGACGCGAAGGGCAAGCTCCCCAGGCTGAAGAAGCAGGAGGTGGTGCTCTTCGCCCGCCCGGTGCCCGGCCGTCCGCGCGAGGTCCAGCTGGTCGATCCGCGCGCGCAGCTGGCCGCCACGCCCGAGCTCGACCGCCGCTTGCAGCCGGTGCTGGCGCAGCTCGCCAGCGCCGATCGCCCGCCGGTGGTGACCGGGGTGCGCGATGCGCTCTCGATCGCGGGCACGCTGACCGGGGAATCGGAAACCCAGCTGTTCCTCGACACGCAGAACGACGGGCCGGTGTCGGTGACGATCGTTCGCCGACCGGGAATGGCGCCGCGCTGGGGCGTGTCCTGGACCGAGATCGTGGATCAGGCGGCGCGCGCGCCGCAGGCGGAAACGCTGGCCTGGTACCGGCTCGCCTGCGCGCTTCCCCAGCGGCTTCCCGCCGAGGCCAATCTGGCGCGCGACGAGGAAGGCCGCGCCCGCGCCGCCGAGGATTACGCGCTGGTGATGGCGAGCCTGGGCCCCTGCGAGCGCAACCGCAGCTAGCCCCGCGTCAAGACAAACTGGTTCACGCGCGCCCCCGCCTTGGGCTAGGCGCGCTGCCATGGATCAGCATTTCACCCATCGCTTTCGCGTCCGCTACGCCGAGGTCGATCCGCAGGCGGTCGTCTTCAACTCGCGCTATCTCGAATACGCCGACATCCTGGTCAGCGAGTTCTTCCGCGACCGGCGCGGGGCCGGGCTGCCCGATGGGATGGAGTTCCACATCCGCCGCGCGGAGGTCGATTATCTGCGCCCGATCCGCTCCGAAGAACTGGTCGAGGGGCGGCTCGCGGTCGAGCGGATCGGCAATAGCAGCATGGCGATGCGGATCGCGCTGCACGGGGTGCCGGACGGGGCGGGGGCCGGGGCTGGGGCCGGGGCCGGGGGCTCGGGTCCGGACGATCTGCGCGCGGAGATCCTGCTGGTCCAGGTCCATGTCGATCTCGCCACCGGCCGGCCGCTCGCGATCCCCGATTCGCTGCGCCGGGCCTTCGGCTTCCCGGTCGGGGAACCGGCCCATGGCTGAGCCGCTGCGGATCGCGCTCGCCGGCTTGGGGACGGTCGGAACCGGGGTGCTGCGGCTGCTCGCGACCAATGGCGCGACGCTCGCCAAGCGCGCCGGGCGCCCGATCGAGGTGGTCGCGGTCTCGGCCCGCGACCGCTCGGCGGAGCGCGGCGTCGACCTCGCCGCCTATGATTGGGCCGAGGATATGACCACGCTGTCTATGCGCGATGATGTCGATGTTGTGGTCGAACTCGTCGGCGGCTCCGACGGCCCCGCTTTGACGCTCGCGCGCGGTTCTCTCGCCAATGGCCGCCATTTCGTCACCGCCAACAAGGCGATGGTGGCGCATCACGGGATGGAACTCGCCGCGCTCGCCGAAGCCCATGGCGGCGCGTTCAAATTCGAGGCCGCGGTCGCGGGAGGCATTCCGGTGGTGAAGGGCCTGCGCGAGGGCGCTGCCGCCAACCGCATCGAACGGATTTCGGGCATCCTCAACGGCACCTGCAATTTCATCCTCTCGGAAATGGAACGCAGCGGCGCCGATTTCGCCGATGTCCTGACCGAGGCTCAGGCGAAAGGCTTTGCCGAGGCCGACCCCGGTTTCGATATCGAGGGAGTCGATGCGGCGCACAAGCTCGCCATCCTCGCCGCGATCGGCTTCGGCGCGCGGATCGATTTCGACGCGGTCGCGATCAGCGGCATCACCGAAGTCGGCGCGGCCGATATCGCGCGCGCGGAAACGCTGGGCTTCGTCATCCGGCTGGTCGGGGTCGCGGATTGCGACACGCAGGGACCGGGCGCGCCGCGGCTGCTGCAGCGGGTGCGCCCCTGCCTCGTCCCCAAGAACCACCCGCTGGCGCATGTCACCGGGCCCACCAATGCGGTCGTGGTCGAGGGCAATTTCTCGGGCCGCCTGCTGTTCCAGGGCGCCGGCGCCGGCGACGGCCCGACCGCGAGCTCGGTGGTCGCCGATCTGGTGGACATCGCCCGCGGCGACACCGGACTGCCGTTCTCGGTGCCGGTGGCCGATCTCGAACCGCTCGAGGCCGCCGATCCGGGGCACCGGGTCGGGCGCGACTATCTGCGCTTCACGGTCGCCGATCGTCCCGGCGTGCTCGCCGAGATCACCGCCGCGATGCGCGATGCCGACCTCTCGATCGAAAGCCTGATCCAGCAGGGCCGCTCGGCGCATGGCGGCGAAGTGCTGGTGGCGATG
>JAHJWA010000372.1 GCA_018828205.1 Alphaproteobacteria bacterium | reverse complement strand
GCTCTGGCCGTCCTCGGACTCGTCGCCATAGCTGGGTCCGGGGCCGGCTTCTCCGATCCAGCCGGCATCGGCCTGCGGCGGGATGGTGTAGCCGATGTGCTGCAGCGAGTAGAGAACACCCATCCCGACGTGCTTGATGCCGTCCTCATTGCCGGTGACGATACAGCCGCCGACCTTACCGTAAAAGACATATTGACCCTTGTCGTTGGTCTGCCCCGAATGCGCATAGAGCCGCTCGATCAGCTGCTTGCAGACCGAACTCTTCTCGCCCAGCCAGATCGGAGTGCCGATCACCAGAATATCCGCGGCGGCGACCTTCTCCCAGATCTGCGGCCAGTCGTCGCGCTCCGCGCCATGCTCGGTCATGTCGGGATAGACGCCCGGCGCGATGTCGTGATCCACGAGCCGGACTTGCTCCAGTTGCACCCGGTTGCGCACCAGGATCGCTTCCACCACGCCGAGCAGCTTGGCGGTATGCGAACCTTCGGGCGAGCGCTTGAGCGTACAATTGATCGTCAGCGCCTTCAGGTCGGAAAAATCGCTGGGGTTGGTGTCGCAAAGTCGTTCTTGGGTCGCGTCGAGCATCGGTTTCTCCTTGGCTTGCCATGAGAATACGCGCGATTGCCGCCAAAGTTACCCGCATTGGCCAGTTGCCGCGGCTCCGGGGGCTGGGTATGGCCCGCGCATGATCCGAAAATGACGCCAACAGCAGGGATTGTCTTATGAATTTCGAGGAAATGAAGACCCGCATCGCCACCGGCCGCGGGTTTATCGCGGCGCTCGACCAGTCGGGCGGTTCGACCCCCAAGGCATTGAACGCCTATGGCGTCGAGGACAGCGAGTGGAACGGCGAGGAGGAGATGTTCGCCAAGATCCACGAAATGCGCTGCCGGATCGTCGATTCCCCTTCCTTCGCGCGCGGCAAGGTGCTGGGCGCGATCCTGTTCGAGCGGACGATGGACGGCTGCGGCAAGGACGGATCGCCGATCCCGGCGCTGCTGGCCCGCCGCGGCGTGGTGCCCTTCCTCAAGGTCGACAAGGGGATAGAGGACGAGGCGAACGGCGTCCAGCTGATGAAACCGATCCCGGGCTTGAATGAGCTGTGCCTGCGCGCCAGGGAACTCGGCGTGTTCGGGACCAAGATGCGCTCGGTGATCCACGAGGCGAACCGCGAGGGCGTCGAGGCCATCATCGCGCAGCAGATGGATTTCGGGCTGCAGATCCTGAGCAACGGCTTGATGCCGATCCTCGAGCCCGAGGTCAGCCTCAAGAGCGAGACCCGCTCCGAGGCCGAGGCTCTGGTGCTGGCCGCGGCGCTCGACCAGCTCGAGCGCGTGCCCGAGGGCCAGCAGGTCATGTGGAAGCTGACCATCCCCAGCGAACCCAATCTCTACAAGCCGCTGATCGATCATCCCAAGGTGCTGCGCGTGGTCGCGCTCTCGGGGGGCTACAGCCGCGAGCAGGCCTGCAGCGAGCTGGCCAAGAACGACGGCATGATCGCCAGCTTCAGCCGCGCCTTGCTCGAGGTGCTGCAGGCGAAGATGGACGATCAGCAGTTCGACCAGGCATTGGGCAATGCGATCGACGAGATCACCTGTGCCAGTACGGGCGAGCCTGCGGCCTGAGAACCCGGGACCGGCGGGCTATTGCCCGGCGGTGAAGGCGAAACGATAGGCGCCGGGCGGGATTTCCTGCCCGGCGTTTTTCGTCGGATCGGCGCTCGCCAGCACGAATTCGCGGCTCATCACCCGATAGGGTTCGCCCAGTGCCAGCGGGACGGTCTGCTGCCAATGGGTCGAGGTGATCCGCGTCGAGACCACCAGTCTTCCTTCCCAGACGCATTGCGTGCCCGCGGCGCAGCGGCTGTCCTCGACCAGCGCCAGCGGGGTGACGATCGCATCGCCGACCCAGGCGGACTGGCCGATCGCGATCGGCGTCCCCTGGCTTGCCGCCTCCTGGCCGACCATGGGCGTGTCGGGGATGATCGCGCAGGCCCCGAGCGCGGGGACGGCGAGCGACAGGGCGAGGCGGGCGAGGGCAGCGGTTTGCATCGCATCCGCCTGCGCCCGCCCCGCTGTCGGGCGGCTGAATGGCGGGTCGCGGCGCCAGAAGGCGTGACGAAGCCGCAGCGCGGCGCTAACAGCGCCGCATGACCGATATCGGATGCCAGCTTTACCTGATCTCGCCGCTCGACGTCGGCGGCACCTTCCCCCAACGGCTCGAACGCGCGCTCGAGGCCGGCGGCGGGCTTGTCACTGCCTTCCAGCTGCGGATCAAGGATGTCGACCAGCACGAGGCGGCGCGGCTCGCCGAGCCGCTGCAGGCGCTCTGCGCCGCGCATGACGTCGCCTTTATCGTCAACGACAGCGTGCCGCTGGCCAAACGGATCGGCGCCGACGGGGTGCATCTGGGGCAGGGCGACGGCGATCCGCGCGAGGCGCGCGAGGAACTCGGCCTCGATGCGCAGATC
>JAHJWA010000371.1 GCA_018828205.1 Alphaproteobacteria bacterium | reverse complement strand
CCTAGCAGCAGGGCGGGCGCCAACAGGGCGGAAATAGGCATGCTGTGCATGACGCCCCGAACCGACGGATAAACCGAGGGTTCCGCGCCCGAGCTATCCACCCAACGCATCCCCCGCGGCGACGCCGCTGGCCCAGGCCCATTGGAAATTGTAGCCGCCCAGCCAGCCGGTGACATCGACCGCCTCGCCGATCGCGTAGAGGCCGGGGCGCTTTTTCGCTTCCATGGTCTGCGAGGAGAGCTCGCTCGTGGCGATGCCGCCGCTGGTGACCTCGGCCTTGGCGAAGCCTTCGCTGCCATTGGGGTGGAAGCGCCAGCGCGCCAGCCGGGTCTCGGCCTCGCGCAGCGCGGCGTCGGGGGCGTTGCCGAGCTCGCTGGCGATCGCGATCCGCTCGGCGAGGATATCGGCGAGCCGGTGCGGCAGCGCCTCGCGCAGCAGCGCCCGCAAGCCCGCCCGCGGGGTCGCGCGCTTGGCCGCGAGCAGCCAGCCCGCCTCTCGCTCGGGGAGGAAATCCACCGTCACGGGATCTCCGGGCTTCCAGTAGGAGGAGACCTGCAGGATCACCGGCCCCGAGAGCCCGCGATGGGTGAACAGCGCCGCCTCGTGGAAAGCCTGCTTGCCGGCGGTGGCGGTGACCGGCGCGGCGACGCCCGAGATCTCGCGGAACAGCACATCGTCGCCCCCCAGCGTCAGCGGGACCAGCGCGGGGCGCGGCTCGACCAGCTTGAGCCCGAACTGGCGCGCGAGCTCATAGGCGAAGCCGGTCGCGCCCATCTTGGGGATCGAGGGGCCGCCGGTGGCGATGACGAGGCTGGGCGCATGATATTCGCCGCTCTGCGTGCGGACGGTGTAGCCGTCCTGCGCCGAGACCTCGGCCACTTCCTCGCCGCAGCGCAGCGTGACCTCGCCGCCACTCTCAGATGCCCGGTCGCATTCGGCCAGCAGCATCGCGACGATCTGCTTGGCCGAGCCGTCGCAGAACAATTGCCCGAGCGTCTTCTCGTGCCAGGCGATGCCGTGGCGCTCGACCAGATCGAGGAAATCGCGCGCGGTGTAGCGCGCCAGCGCGGATTTGGCGAAATGCGTATTGACCGAGAGATAATTCGCCGGCCCGGCGCCCAGATTGGTGAAATTGCAGCGCCCGCCGCCCGAGATCAGGATCTTCCTGCCCGGCGCCTCGGCGCGTTCGAGCAGCAGCACCCGCAAGCCCCTCTGCCCGGCGCGCGCGGCGCACATCAGCCCGGCGGCGCCGGCCCCCAGGATGATGGCGTCGTAATGGCTCATGCTTGTCTCGGTCCGGTCGGGCTCAGCTCGGTGCGGTTGCGGGCGGGCTTTCCTGCCGGGCGACGAAGTAGAGCAGCGTCCCCGCCAGCACCAGCGCGGCGAACACGCCCCAGCTCTGCGCCTCCGCATGGGTCGCGACCCAGACGGTGCTGAGCACGGTGAGCGCGCAGACCACGGCGCGCAGCGGGCGGATCCGCCCCTCGCGGTGCTCGAGCACGGGCAGCGCGAAGGCGGCGATGAGATAGGTCAAGAGCCGCGTCAGCGTCCCCGCCAGCGCCAGCACCATGAAGCCCTCCCACAGCCCGAAGGCGATGCTCGCCGCGCCGTAGAACAGGATCGAATTGACCGGCGTGCCCAGCCTGGGCGAGACCGCCATGAACCAGCGCGGCAGCATCCCGCGCTCGGCCATGCCATAGGTCATCCGCGGCAGGCTGATCCCGCCGGCGAAATTGTTCGCCCCGATGCTGAAGGCCGCGGCGATGACGATGGCAATCGCGCCCACCGGCCCCATGGCGTCGAGCGCCGCGACCGCGAGCGGGTTGTCCGCGCCCTCGCTCACCACCGGGGCGATCGCGATATAGGCCCAGATCACCAGCATGTAGAGCAGCGTCACCGCGCCCAGCATCGCCACCAGCGCGAGCGGCACGTCGCGCTTGGGGTTCTTCATCTCGCCCGCGGGCAGGACGACATATTCGAAGCCGATGAAGGCGTAATAGGTCAGCAGCACCACGCTTTCGGCCGCCGAGAATTCGGGCAGCACCAGCCCCATGCTGGGTTCGCCCGCGAACAGGCCGGCGCCGATCAGCGCGAACAGCGGCAGCAGCTTGACTGCGGTCAGCGCGCCCAGAGTAGCGACCGAGCTCTTGAGGCTGAAGAGGTTCACCACGGTGATGAAGCCGATGAAGCCCGCCACCACCAGCGGGCGCAGCAGCGGGCCGTCCAGCGCGGGGAACAGCGTGGCGAGATAGGAGACCATCACATGGGTGTTGGCCGCCACGGTGACGATGGCGCTGGCGTAGCGCGCCCAGCCGGCCTGGAAGCCGACGAAGCGCCCGAAGGCGGCCTCGCCGTAGAGGATCGGCCCGCCGCTGTGGTCGAACCGCGCCGAAAGCCAGGCGAAGACCAGCACCAGCGGCAGGAACAGCAGCCCGCCCAGCAGCATCATCCACGGCGCGAAATCGCCCACCGCGAGGAACAGCGTCGCGGGCAGCGCGAAGATGCCCGCGCCGATCATCCCGTTGACGGGCAGCAGCGCGGTGCCGAACAGGCCCATGGTGCGCGGTGGCGCGGCTTTGGTATCCATCATGCAATCCCCTCGCGGCTCCGGGCGGCGGCGAGCCTATGCCGTGGGCCTCGCGCCGCCATCAAAGCAGAAACCGGTCGCGGGCAACAAGCAGAAGTTTGCCCGGGGTTTTGCGCGCGCCTTTTGCCTTGCCGGGCGCGCCAGAGGTTCACAATCGCCCCCCCAGCGCATAACTGCATCCCATGGCTCGCACCCCCGCCGGAACCCCGCACGATCCCAGAGGCCAGGAGCGCTTCCACGAGGCGCGCGCCGCCTCGACCGTCGCGGGCGCGCAGCCCGATCTCGCCGCCGGGGTCGCGGCGATCCGCGAGACGGTGCGCACGCTCAAGCCCAAGCCCGGGGTCTACCGCATGCTCGATGCCCGCGGCGAGGTGCTCTATGTCGGCAAGGCGCGCAGCCTCAAGGCGCGGGTGGCGAATTACACGCAGGTCAAGAACCTCACCAACAGGCTCCAGCGGATGGTCGGCCAGACCCGCGGCATGGAGATCGTCACCACCAATTCCGAGGCCGAGGCGCTGCTGCTCGAGGCGCAGTTCATCAAGCGCTTCCGCCCGCCCTTCAACGTGCTGCTGCGCGACGACAAGAGCTTCCCCTTCATCCTGCTGCGCGCCGATCACAGCTTCCCGCGGATCCAGAAACACCGCGGCGCGCGCCGCGCCAAGGGCAATTACTACGGCCCCTTCGCCAGCGCCGGCAGCGTCAACAAGACGCTCAACGCGCTGCAGAAGCTGTTCCTCTTGAGGAGCTGCTCGGACAGCTTCTTCGCCAATCGCGACCGGCCCTGCCTGCTCTACCAGATCAAGCGCTGCTCGGCCCCTTGTACAGGGCGGATCGACGAGGCGGGCTATGCCGAGCTGGTGGGCGAGGCCAAGGATTTCCTCGCGGGCAAGTCGAGCGCGGTGCAGGGCAAGATCGAGCAGCAGATGGCCAAGGCCGCCGAGGCGCTCGATTTCGAGAGCGCGGCGATCCTGCGCGATCGCTTACGCGCCGCGACCTTCATCCAGGGCAGCCAGGCGGTCAACGCCGCCGGGGTCGGCGATGCCGATGTCTTCGCGCTCGCCGCCAAGGGCGGGCAGATCGGGGTCCAGGCCTTCTTCATCCGCGGCGGGCAGAACTGGGGCCACAAGGCCTTCTTCCCCCGCAACACCGGCGAGATCGACAAGGACGATGTCCTCGCCGATGTGCTGCTGCAATTCTACGAGGAGGTGCCCCCGCCGCGCACCATCCTCACCGACCGCGCTTTGCCCGAGCAGGAGCTGATCGCCGAGGCGCTGGCCGCCAAGGCGGGGCACGCGGTGGCGATCTCGATCCCGCAGCGCGGCGACCGGCGGCGGCTGATGGAACAGGCCAGCCGCAACGCCACCGAGGCGCTTGACCGGCGGCTCGCCGAGACCGGCACCAAGGCGACGCTCAACCGCGCGCTGGCCGAATTCCTCGAGCTCGAGGAGCCGCCGCGGCGGATCGAGCTCTACGACAACAGCCATATCCAGGGCACCAAGGCGGTGGGCGCGATGGTGGTCGCGGGGCCCGACGGCTTCGAGACCGGGCAATACCGCAAGTTCAACATCCGCACCGCGGCGGGCAACGACGATTACGCGATGATGCGCGAGGTGATGCAGCGCCGCTTCCGCCGGCTGGCCGAGGGCGAGGAGGAGCCGGAGAGCGGCGAGGGCGGCGATCCGGCCGCGCCTGCGCGCAAGCCCGCGCGCGGGCACGAGGCGGTCTGGCCCGATCTCGTGCTGATCGACGGCGGCAAGGGGCAGATGAGCGCGGTGCGCGACACTTTGGCCGAGATGGGGATCGAGGATGTCCCGCTGGTCGCCATCGCCAAGGGCCCCGACCACGGCCGCGAGGGGCGCGAGGTGTTCCACTTCGCCGACGGGCGCGAGAAGACGCTGCCGGTCAATTCGCCGCTGTTGTTCCACCTCCAGCGGCTGCGCGACGAGGTCCACCGCTACGCCATCGGCGCCCACCGCGCCAAACGCAGCCGCGGCATCACCGCCAGCCCGCTCGACGAAATCCCCGGCATCGGCCCCGCGCGCAAACGCGCGCTGCTGCTGCATTTCGGCACCGCGGGCAAGGTGCGCGCCGCCGCGCTCGAAGACCTCACTCGCGTCCCCGGCATCAGCGCCGCGGTGGCGCGGCAGGTCTACGACTTCTACCACGCGGGGGGATGAGGGGGAGAGAGTGCGGGTTTCCGTTCGTGTCGAGCGCAGTCGAGACACCGCAATCCTCGCGCCAGCGTCTCTCGACTGCGCTCGAGACGAACGGGAAAGGCAGTCCGGAAACCCAACCCGTCACCCCGGACCTGATCCGGGGTCCCGCTACCTTTTGCCGCGCCCGCCGATCCGCCGCCGCATCGGGCGCGCGATCGGCCCTTGTATTGGCCCGGGGTTCATCGCATCACGCCGCCGATGGGGGATATCGACAAGGCTGCGCTGCAGAAGCTCGTCACCGATGCGAAAGCGTCGGGCGGTTCGGAAATGGCGAATGCCCAGCTCTTCGTCGAGCGGCTGACCGCCGCGCTCGGCCTGCCGCAACCCGATTTCCAGGGCGAGGACACGGTTCTCAGCGACTATGTCTTCGAGCGGCCCGTCACCTTCCGCCATACAGGCGGCACGGCGACCACCGGACGGATCGACTGCTACAAGCGCGAATGCTTCATTCTCGAAGCCAAGCAGTCGGCCAAGCGCAAGCGCGCGCGCGAGAGTGAGCAACTGGAACTGGCCGGTGTCGTCACCTCGCAGAAGCTCGGCCATGCCAAGCGTGGGACCAGGACCTGGGACAAGGTGATGATCGCCGCCAAGAAACAGGCGGAGGATTACGCCCGCGCGCTGCCCGACGATCACCCCTATCCGCCGTTCATTCTCGTTGCCGACATCGGCAATGTGATCGAAATCTATGCCGATTTCAGCGGGCAGGGCCGCAATTACGCGCATTTCCCGGACCGCCAGAACTATCGCCTGTCGATGGACGACCTGTTGCGCGAGGATGTCCAGGCTCGGCTCCGCGCGATCTGGACCGACCCGCCCAGCCTCGATCCGGCCAGGATCAGCGCCGAGGTTACGGAGGACATCGCCAAGCGGCTGGCGAAGGTCGCGCGCAGCCTCGAGAAGCGCCACGACCCGAAGGATATCGCCGAATTCCTGATGCGATGCCTGTTCACCATGTTCGCCGAGGACGTCGGCCTGCTGCCGGATAGCGGTTTCGAGAAGCTGCTCGAGCAGATGGTGGAGACGCCTGAGAACTTCGCGCCCGCTCTGGAAAGTCTGTGGCGCGTGATGGACGAAGGCGGTTACGCGCCGCACCTCAACGCCACGATCAAGCGCTTCAACGGATCGCTGTTCAAGACGCGCACCGCGCTCAAGCTGGAGGCGGACGATATCCGCGAGCTCTGGCTCGCCTCGCGCAAGGACTGGCGCGACGTCGAACCCGCGATCTTCGGGACGCTGCTGGAACGCGCGCTCGACACGAAAGAGCGCGGCAAGCTGGGCGCGCATTTCACCCCGCGCGTCTATGTCGAGCGGCTGGTGGTCCCCACCATCATCGAGCCGCTGCGCGAGGATTGGGAGGAAGTGAAGGCGCTCGTCACCGATCTGCAGAAACAGGGCAATTACGAGGCGGCAATCGAGGCAGTGCGCGATTTCCATCATCGCCTGTGCACCACCCGCGTTCTCGACCCGGCCTGCGGCACCGGCAACTTCCTCTATGTCAGCCTGGAATTGATGAAGCGGCTCGAAGGGGAAATCCTCGAAACGCTGGAAGCGCTGGGGGACGACGAGGCGAGGCTTCTGCTCGATGGCGAGACGGTCAACCCGCGCCAGTTCTACGGGCTCGAGATCAACCCGCGCGCGGTCCCCATCGCCGACCTCGTGCTGTGGATCGGCTTCCTCAAATGGCAACTGCGCACCGTCGAGGTGAAGGACCTGCCCGAACCGATCCTTCACGCCTACGGCACCATCAAGCATCAGGATGCGCTGATCGCTTACGACAGCATGGAGATGCTGCGCGGGCGAGACGGCAAGCCGCTGAGCCGGTGGGACGGCGAGACGATGAAGCTCCACCCGATAACGGGCGAGGAAATTCCCGATCCCGACGCGACGATGGAGCTGTACGAATATGTGAACCCGCGCCGCGCCGAGTGGCCGCAGGTCGAATTCATCGTCGGCAACCCGCCCTTCATCGGCGGGAAGGATATGAGAGAGAAGCTTCCACCCGGCTATGCAGAGGCCGCGTGGAAGGTCCGCAAGGATGTGCCCGGCGGCGCGGACTTTGTGATGCATTTCTGGGACGAGGCGGCGACGCGCCTGCTCGCGAAGCCACCCAAGGGGGCAAAGGGGGAGAACCCGCTCCGCCGCTTTGGCTTCATCACCACCAATTCGATTACCCAGACCTTTAGCCGCCGCGTGGTGGAGCGGCATATGAACGCCAAGCTGCCGCTATCGCTGGTCTATGCCATCCCCGACCATCCCTGGCTCAAGGCGAGCGACAAGGCAGCGGTGCGGATCGCCATGACCGTCGCGGTGCGCGGCGAGCGGCAGGGCAAGTTGGCAGAAGTGGTTCGCGAGAGGGGGCTGAACACCGATACGCCCGAGGTCGAGTTCGTATACAACGAGGGAAAGATTAATTCCAACCTGAGGATTGGACCCGATTTTTCGAAGTTGTTGCCGCTTTTGGCCAACGATGATGTTTCTTGTCCCGGCGTGAAATTACATGGGGCCGGCTTTATCGTCACGGCCAGCGAAGCCTCCGCACTTCTCTTGCAAAGCCGAGAAGGGGCAAGCGAAGTCATTTTTGATTATCGCCACGGTAGAGATTTGACTGATCGCCCCAGGGGTGTGCGCGTTATTGATCTTTACGGATTAACGCCGGAAGAAGTGCAGCTTCAGCACCCTGCTGTCTATCAGCGTGTAGTCGAAACCGTTAAGCCTGAACGAGACCAAAATAATCGAGAAGTGCGGAAGAAGAATTGGTGGCTGTTCGGGGAGCCCGTGCCCCTATTTCGTGACTTTACCCAAGGCCTACATCGATATCTGACAACCGGCGAGACTTCAAAGCATCGCTTTTTCCAATTTTTGCCAACTTCTGTTCGTCCAGACAATATGCTGACGAATTTTGGCAGATCAGACCCCGAGTTTTTGTCCCTGACCTCCGCAAGATTGCACACGCTATGGTCTCTTGAGATCGGCGGCAGATTGGGGCCTACTCCTCGATACAATAAAACGAAGATTTTCGACCCTTTCCCCTTCCCCGTCCTGACCGGAGCACAATCCGCCAAGCTAGACCAACTGGGCGAGCGGCTCGATGCCTTCCGCAAGGAGCGGCTCGCGGCGCACGATTTCCTCACCATGACCGACATGTACAACGTGCTCGAACGCTATCGCGAGCTCGATCACAAGGTCAACGTCCCTGCGCTCAGCGAGAAGGAACTCGACATCGCGAATGCGGCGCGGATCACCGTGCTCAAGGACATTCACGACGAGATCGACCGCGAGGTCTTCGCCGCATACGGGTGGGAAGATATCGGCCAACGTCTCGTCGGCAGGCCCGGCGCGACCACGCCCAGTCCGCACAAGTCCGAGGACCAGGAAGCGGCGGAAGAGGAACTGCTCGTCCGGCT
>JAHJWA010000370.1 GCA_018828205.1 Alphaproteobacteria bacterium | reverse complement strand
GGCGTCTCGGGTGAATTGAACTGGAGCTTCGGCGACACGACGCTGACCTCGATCACCGGCTATCGCGAATATTCCAACTTCCAGGCCTCGGACACCGACTACACCCAGATCGACATCCTCTACCGCGCCCCGACCGAGGATGCCGGTGCGCGCGAGTTCAAGACCTTCACCCAGGAACTGCGCCTGTCCGGTTCGGCCTTCGACGACCGCGTCGAGTGGCTGGTGGGCGGTTTCTACGCCAACGAGAAGCTGCAGTCGCGCGACAATCTGCGTTTCGGGACGCAATATGGAGCCTATGCTCCGTGCCGGATCATCAACGCGATCAACACGGCCTTGACCGCGCCCGGGGCGACCGGCTGCATCACCGCCGGCGGCCGGGGGGCGCTGCTGGCGGCCAATGGCGGCGCGGGGGCCTTCGGACCCGCGACCCCGCTGATCTTCGCCGGGCTGGACAATCTGGCGACGCTCAACGATCTCGGCGGCACCGGCGATGTCTACAACCAGAAGAGCGAGAGCTTCGCGGTCTTCACGCACAACATCTTCCACATCACCGACAATCTCGATCTGACGCTTGGGCTTCGCTACACCAACGAGACCAAGGATTTCGACGCCACCTTCGGCAATGACAACACCGTCTGCCCGACCAACCGGGCGCTGCTTTCGCCGCTGCTGGGTACGGGTGCGGGTCCGCTGGCGGCGGGCATCATCGGCCTGTCCTGCCAGGGCAACTCGACCTCCGAACTCGACGGGGTTTCGCTCGCCGACAGCCGCGACGAGAACGAGTTCACCGGCACCGCGGTGCTCAGCTACAAGCCGACCGACGACCTGCTGGTCTATGCCTCCTATTCGCGCGGCTACAAGGCGGGCGGTTTCAACCTCGACCGTTCCGCGCTGGCCGAACCGGTCTTCCTCGACGTCGACAATATCGACATCAGCCGGCTGCAGTTCGACCAGGAAACGGTCGACGCCTTCGAACTGGGCGCGAAATACTCGACCCGCGAGTTCGGCCTCAGCGTCGCCGCCTTCCGCCAGGAATTCACCAACTTCCAGTTAAACACCTTCAGCGGGACGGTCTACTTGGTGCAGAACGTCAACGCCTGCAGCGACGATCTGGGCGGCACCGACCAGGATGGCAGCGTCGCCACCGGCGCCTGCGCTGCGGACAATGTCATCCCCGGCGTTGTGGCTCAGGGGATCGAGATCGAGGGCACGCTCAACCCCTCGCCCGATTTCAACGTCACCCTGGGTCTGACCTATGCCGACACCAGCTTCGAGAACGATCTGATCGGCAATGACAGCGGCGCACCGCTCGATCCTGCGCTGCGTCTGCTGCCGGGCGACAATATGTCGAACGCGCCGGAAATCACGGTGACCAGCTCGGTGTCGTGGACCCCGCCGATCGGCAGCAGCGGGATGCGGGGACTGGTGTTTTTCAACACCCGCCTGGTCAGCGACTACAACACCGGTTCGGATCTGCTCTACGGCAAGGAACAGGACAGCTACATGATCGCCAACGGCCGGATCGGCCTGACCAATATCGCCGGCCGCTTCGCGATCGAGGGCTGGGTCCAGAACATCTTCGACAAGGACTACACCCAGGTCGCGTTCAACACGCCGTTCATCGCCGAGCAGCAGACCTATTCGGCCTTCCTCGCCGAACCGCGCACCTACGGGATCACGCTGCGCGGCGAGTTCTGACGCAGGGCCTCACAGGCACAACAGGAAAGGGGCGCTCTCGGGCGCCCCTTTTCGTTTGCGGGCTCTGCTTGTCGCGAGGCTCGCTCAGCCGCCGCGGGCGCCGAACAGCGCGCTGCCGACGCGGATATGCGTCGCGCCGAGCTGGATCGCGGTCTCGAAATCGGCGCTCATTCCCATGCTCAGGCCCATGCTGCGACCTGAAGGCTGCTCCTCCGCGAGCCCGTGATCGCGCGCCAGCTTGTCGAGCAGCGCGAAGAAGGGCGCGGGCTCGATATCCTGCGGCGGCAGGCACATCAGCCCGGCGAGCGGGATATCCGCATCGCGCGCCTGCGCCAGCAGCGCGGGCAGCGCGCCGATCGGGCACCCCCCCTTCTGCTCCTCCTCGCCGACATCGACCTGGACGAAGCAGGGCACCCGGCGCCCGCTCCTGTCGAAGGCCTTGGCCAGCGCCTTGAGCAGGCTGGGCCGGTCGAG
>JAHJWA010000369.1 GCA_018828205.1 Alphaproteobacteria bacterium | reverse complement strand
TCGAACAGGTCCTTGAAGCGCCCGTCGTATTTCTTGAGGATGGTGTTCTTGGTCGAGAGATAGACCGGCCATTTGCGGTCGAGCCCGTAGGCGAAGCTGGCGCGCGCGAAATCGCGGATCGAATCGTCGAGATTGTACATCGTCAGCGCGACGCCCGGGCTGGGGAAGTCGAACACGTCGATATCGATGTTCTTGCCGTCCTCGCCCTCGAAGACCATGCGCAGCTTGCCCTTGCCGGGGATCAGCGTGTCCTTGGCGCGGTACTGGTCGCCGAAGGCGTGGCGGCCGACCACGATCGGGTCGGTCCAGCCGGGGACCAGACGCGGCACGTTGTCGATCACGATCGGCTCGCGGAAGACGACGCCGCCCAGGATGTTGCGGATCGTGCCATTGGGGCTGACCCACATCTTCTTGAGGCCGAATTCCTCGACCCGCTGCTCGTCCGGGGTGATCGTGGCGCATTTGACGCCGACACCGTGCTCCTTGATCGCATTGGCGGCATCAACGGTGATCTGGTCGTCGGTCTCGTCGCGCTTCTCGATCGAGAGGTCGTAATATTTCAGGTCGATGTCGAGATAGGGGAGGATCAGCCGCTCGCGGATCCACTCCCAGATGATCTTCGTCATTTCGTCGCCGTCGAGTTCGACGACCGGGTTCTTGACCTGAATTTTTTGCATGAGTGCCCTGCTTGTCTAGAATGTCAGTCGGATTGCGAGTCCCGCGCGCTTTAGCAGAGCGAGGGGAGGGCGCAAGGCGAGGGGGCCGACAGTTCGGGCGCGATCGGCAACCTCAGGGCTCGGCGCGCTCGAAACCGCCGCCCAGCGCAACGAACAGCGTGGCGCGGTTCTGCAACCAGGCGCGGCGGGTGGCGAGCAATTGCTGCTGGGCGGCGAACAGGTTGCGCTCGGCATCGAGCACCTCGAGATAGTCCGCCACGCCTTCGCGGTAGCGCAGACGCGCAATCCGCGCGATCCGTTCCTGCGCGGCGACCCCTGCTTCGAGCGTGCCGACCTGCTCGGCCAGGAAGCGGCGACCGGCCAGCGCATCCGCCACCTCGCGAAAGGCGGTTTGCACCGTCCGGTCGTAATTGGCGACTTCCTCGACCGCCAGCGCCTCGGCCAGATCGAGATCGGCGCGCCGTGCGCCCGCATCGACGATCGGCAGGCTTATCGAAGGGCCGAAGCTCCAACCCAAACCGTCGGCGCCGAACAGACCCGAGAGGCTGGCGGAGGACAGTCCGGCGTTGCCGGTGAGCGAGATGCTGGGGAAGAAGGCGGCGCGAGCAGCCCCAATATTGGCCCGAGCGGCGCGCAATTCCTCTTCGGCCGCGATGATGTCCGGGCGGACCAGCAGCAGGTCGGATGGCAGACCCGCTGCGAGCCGCACCTCGTTGCCTTGCGCCGCAAGCGAAAGGCCAGTCGGCAGGCTCTCGGGTTCCGCGCCGCCGACCAGCACCGCGAGCTGATTGCGCAATTGCGCCAGCGCCAGGCGCTCCGCAGCCAATTGCTGCTGGGCCTGGGTGAGCAGCGTCTCGGCCTGGCCGAAGGGGAGCGCTGAGGTAACGCCGGCGTCAAGCCGCAACCGCGCGATCCGCAGACCTTCTTCGCGGCTCTCGGCGGTCGCCTGCGCCAGGGCGATCTGCTCCTCGGTCTCGACGATCTCGTAATAGGTCGCTGCGGTGTCCGCGATCAGCGAGAGGTAGAACGCGCGCTGCGCCGCGACAGTCGCGAGATACTGGGCCCGCGCCGCTTCGCTCAGATTGGCGAGACGTCCCCAGAAGTCGAGCTCGAAGGCGCTGACCCCGACGCCGACATCGAAGCGGTTGAAGGTGGTCGCCCCGACATCGCCGTCGATCCCGCCAATCGGAACGCTCCCCGCAGCCTGCCTGGTGCGGGTCGCGCTGGCGGTGCCGACGAGGGTCGGGAGTTCGCGGCTGTCCTGAATGCGATAGCGCGCGCGCGCCTGTTCGATTCGCGCCGTGGCGGCGACCAGATCGCGGTTGTTGATGAGCGCGGTCGCGACCAGCGCCTCCAGCCGCGGATCGGTGAACCATTCGCGATAGGACAATTGCGCGGCGACTGCCTCGCCATCGGGATCGAGCAGCTCGGGAAAGGTGGGTGCTACGGGCAGGTCGCGCAATTCCGGCTTGGGCGCCAGATTGGTGCAACCGGTCAGCGTGGTCCCCAAGAGGGCGAGGGCAATGATCCGTTTCATCGGGCGGGTTCCTCTCCGGAAACGGTTTCCCCGGGTAAAGTGTCGATCTGCTCGTCGCGGTGTTCCGCGGGGACCGGTTCCTGGCGGCTCAGGCGCTGGCGGACCAGCAGGTAAAGCGCAGGGATGATGAAGATGCCGATCGCTGTCGCCGCGATCATCCCGCCCATCACGCCGGTGCCGACCGCGATGCGGCTGGCGGCACCGGCGCCGCTCGACAGCACCAGCGGGACCATGCCCATCGAGAAGGCGAGCGAGGTCATGATGATCGGTCGCAGACGAAGCCGAGCCGCGGTCTTGACTGCTTCGGCGATGGATTTGCCGCGTTCCTCCTCCTCGATCGCGAATTCGACGATAAGGATCGCGTTCTTCGCGGCGAGCCCGATGATGGTGATCAGTCCGACGTTGAAATAGACGTCCGCCGAAAGACCGCGCAGCATCGACAAAAGCACCGCCCCCAGCACGCCCATGGGAACGATCAGCAGCACCGCCAGCGGGATCGACCAGCTTTCGTAAAGCGCGGCGAGGACCAGGAACACCACCACCAGCGACAGGCCGAGC
>JAHJWA010000368.1 GCA_018828205.1 Alphaproteobacteria bacterium | reverse complement strand
GGTCAGCGCGAATGCGATCGTGGCCACCGCGACGAAGGTCGCCAGCGCCTGCCTGTCCGGTGGAAGCGGGCTGGAGTAATCGTGGTCGGTCAGGAGCCAGAAGATGAGCCCCCCGATCCCGCAGACCGAAGCCATGATCCACGGCCGTAGCGGCCAATGCTTCATCTGAGAGCTTGGCCGCGCAAAATCCGCAGGATCGTTTTCCTACCGGAGGCGCAGCGCCATTCTGGGCGCGAGCCATTGCGGAGAAGGAGGAGCGGGCAATTCATATTCAAATAGTTTGATATGATTCTTCTTCCGATCTTCCGCCAAAATCGCTCGCACAATCGTGGCCGTGCGTGTCAATCCGACGGCCTGGGTCTGCTATAGATCGGCCATCATTGTCCAGCTCTTTCGAAGCGCCGAACAGGGCTTAGCGGGACCACCTGCCGGCCAATTTCGCTCGTCCTTTGAATGTCGCAGTGGACACGAAGCGTCCCGTCGGAAAGCACCCATCCGGCAGAGCCTGCCCGGTTCCGGTCGCCCGGAAACAACGGCAATCCCATAGAAGTATAGCTTCGTTGGGCGTCGGCGGGAGACCTCATGCACACGGCATGCTGCGCTTTAGAAGGACAGATCCACCGCGACACCCAATGTGCGGGGTTGCAAGGGTGCGGTCGAGAGAAAACCGGGATTGGTCGTCGCCACGTTGGTGGTGATCCGGCCCTGAGAATCGGTCAGGTTGCGGATATAGGCGCGCAGCGTCCAATTGCGGTCGAAGGTGATCGACGCGTTGAGATCGGCGGTCGCATATCCCTCGACCGGAACCGCCAGCGCCGAACTCTCGACGTCCGAAATCCGGTCGCCGACCAATCGTATGGCGCCGCCCACCCGCGCCTCGGCCGAGCCGCCGAGATTGAAGCTGTAGTCCGCCGTCATCGCCGTGGAGATCTTGGGCACGTTGGGCAATTGATCGCCATCGGTGCAGGCGTCGGTCGTCTCGGTGCATTGGGCGTCGGTGTAGGCGAAATTCCAGCCGACGTTCATCCCGGCGGTCGGCTGGATCGTCAGCGCGGCCTCGATCCCTTTGCTCTGTGCGGTCCCGGCGTTGACCAGTCCGTTGATGCCGCCCGCGAACGGGGCGGATGTCTGCAGGTCGGTCCAGTCGAGGAGAAAGGCCGCTGCATCGAATGTCACCGAGCGATCGAACAGGCCGAGTTTGATCCCGGCTTCATAGCTGGTCACCCGCTCCGACCCGACCGTGGTGGGAAAGCCTGGCAGCGCGACATTGGGCCCACCGGGGCGATAGCCGGTTGCCACGCGCGCATAGACCATCGTGTCGCGGTCGAGATTGACCTGCGGGCTGATGCTGTAGGTAACGACCTCTTCGCTCGAAGTGCCATCGCCGCTGATCTCGAGGCCCGCGAGCGGGATTTCGGTGCTCTGGCTGAAGGTCTGGTCGTTCCTCGCCCAGCGCAGGCCGCCCGTGAGGTGGAACATATCACTGAGCTTCCACGTCGCATTGCCGAAGACGGCATGTTCCTTGTACGTGTTGGGCAGGCCCACCGTGGCGAAGGGATCGATACCCGCAAGCGGCTCACCCGAGGCGTCGAGCGCACGGACGATCTGGCTCTGAGTGTTGTCTTCTTCGGTATAAAAGAAGCCTACCATCCATTCGAACCGATCGCTCGACTCTGAGGTCAACCGAACTTCTTCGGTCCATTTTTTCTGAACCAGCGTCGCCGGATAAGGCGCGAACCCACCGAAGGCGACGCCGAAGATGCGCGTTGCATCGGTTACCTCGAGGATGTCCAGCTTGCTGTAGGAGGTCGTCGAACTCAGTTCGGCGAATCCGAAATCGTAAGCGATCGAGCCGGAATAATACTGGAAGTCGCTGGTGAAGGGCTCGTCGAGCTGGGCATTGGTGCTCAGAAAGTCCGCCGCCGGGACCAGTGACGTACCGCCCATCCCTTCGTAGATCAGGCTGATGTTGTCGGAATCGACCGATTGCCACACCCCGCTCAGCCTGACGCTCAACGGCGAAGCGGGCTCCCAGAGCAAGGCCGCGCGGCCGCCCTGCTGGACCGCGTCGTTTACATCCTCTTCGCCGGTCAGGATGTTGTCGACATACCCGGGCGTATCGCGCCGCGAGTAACTGCCACTGATCGCCAGCTCGTCGGCGATCAAGGGGACGCTGACCCGCGCGCTCGCTCCCCATCCGATATCGTCGCCATGGGCGATCGTGAAGGCTTCGCCGGTGGCGTGAACCTGGAGTTCCTGGAGATCGGGCTCCACGGTTACATATTTGAGCAGACCTCCGATCGAGCTGGCACCGTATAGCGTTCCCTGCGGTCCGCGGAGCACCTCGAGTCGTTCGATATCGTAGGGCAGCAGATCGAGCGTAAAGGTCTGCGAGCGATTGTAGATCCCGCTCGAGCCGATCGGGGCGTCGTCGAGATAGATACCGACCGTCGCTCCGGGGCCGATCGGCGCCACCCCGCGCAAGGAGAGCGTCGAACGACCGGGCGAACCGGCGTTGTCGACCTGAAGCCCGGGAACATAGGCGGCGTAATCTGTCAGTTGCGAGCCGCCGCTCTGCTGCATTCGCTCGCCGCTCACCACGCTGATCGAGATCGGAACGTCCTGGACCCGTTCGTCTCGTTTCTGGGCGGTGACGACGATTTCATTGCCGATGGGTTCGGCTGCGTCGCCGTTATCCTGCGCGAGTACGGGCATCGCCGCGCAGATCGCGATGGCACTCGTCGCGACCCGAAAGACCTGTTTCATCATAATTGTTCCCCGCATTTGAACCCCCGGCCAGTTACGTTCTTGTCGCCAACCCGTCGTATTCGGCGTCCGATGTGGAATTATCGAGCGCAGCCTTCGCCGCGCTCGTTTCGTCGGCCAAAATGCCGATTACCACTCCGCTTCGACTTTATTTCAAATAAGAGACTATTGTCCTAATCAGGGTAATGTCAACCCTATTGGGACAAGTGGGCTGGGGGGGGGCGGACCCATTCGGCGCCGGACCCGGCCGGGCTGTGCCGCGAAGTCCAGGCGGCGGTCTGGCGGCGGTCAGGCCGGTTTGCGCAAAAGGCGGCTCATCTCCCGGCCCGTCGCAGCCCGGCCCGTCGCAGCCCGGAGGGGCACCCGTTCAGCCGCGCAGGTTGATGAGCGAATCCATCAGGCCGTCGTCCTCGCTCGAGCAGACGCCGAGCACGACGGCTTCCTCGCAACCTTCGGCGGTCACATAGGCGTGGCCCATCGACGAATCGAGATAGATGCCCTCGCCGGCATCTATCCGGACCGGATCGTAGAATTCGGAATGCACCTCGATCCCGCCTTCGATCACATAGATGAATTCCTCGCCGTGGTGGCGCACCAGATCGCCGAATTCCTTGGCGCTCTGCGCGCGGATACGGGTCACGATCGGGATCATCCGCTTCTGTCGCAGATCGGTGCAGAGGTAGAAATAGTCGTAATTGTCGGTGGTGACGCGGACCGCGTTATCCAGCTTTCCGATGCTGCGGCGACCCGTGACCCGCGCCGGAGCGCTGGCCGGATCTTCCTCGGCGAACAGATCGGACATGCGGATATTGAGCCGCTGGCTGAGTTGCTGGAGCTTGTCGTAGGACAGGGTCAGGCGGTTGTGCTCGACCTTGGACAGCGTCGAGACGGGAATGCCGGACTTCCCGCTCATTTCCTTCAAAGTCCAGCCGTTGCGGGAGCGGATTTCGCGCATCACCTCGCCAAGCGTCCGTGGCTTCGTATGCGCCCCCATCGATCGACCACTCCCGTTGACAATTCTCTGAATAGGACCATGATGTCCCAATTCAGCCACGCTGTACTCAGCTGTGCATGTTACTGATCAGGGGTGCCACGTCCAGCCGAAATGCTGGCAGCGATGGGGCCCGGGGGGAGAATGCGATGCGTTTGGTTCGGAAAATCATGCTGGGACTGGCCGCCTTGGCGACCTTGCCGCTTGCAGCGCAGGCGCCGGCCTTGCTGGAACCGGAATCCGACATCACGGCCGCGCCGGTGCAAGGTCCGACCCCGGGCGAAACCCAGACCGCGGATCTCGACCCCGCCGATCTGGAAGCCTGGCTCGACGGATTTCTGCCCTATGCACTTGCCCGCGGCCAGATCGCGGGCGCCGTCGTCGTCGTGGTCCGCGGTGACGGGGTCGTGCTCGAAAAGGGCTATGGCTATTCGGACGTCGCAGCCCGCGAACCGGTCGATCCCGATGCCACGTTGTTCCGCCCCGGTTCGGTCTCCAAGCTCCTCACCTGGACCGCGGTGATGCAGCAGGTCGAAGCCGGCAGGCTCGACCTCGATGCCGATGTGAACCGCTATCTCGACTTCGAGATTCCGCCCTTCGAGGGCGAGGCGATCACGCTGCGCCATCTCATGACCCACACCGCCGGCTTCGAGGAATCGATCCGCTATCTGATCACCGATGATCCCGAGGCGGTCATGTCGCTTGGGGAATTGATGCCGCTGGCCTTGCCCGAGCGGGTCTTCGCTCCTGGGACGACCCCGGCCTATTCCAATTACGCCACGGCGCTTGCCGGCCATATCGTCGAACGGGTCAGCGGGATGAATTTCGACGACTATGTCGACCAGCGCGTGTTCGCTCCGCTCGACATGACGCGCTCGACTTTCCGCCAGCCTCTCCCCGAAGCGCTCGAACCGCTGATGGCCAAGGGCTATTCGGTCGCGACCGAAGAGCCCAAGCCGTTCGAGATCGTGGTTCCGGGGCCGGCCGGCAGCCTGGCTTCGACCGGCGCCGACATGGGCAAATTCATGATGGCGCATCTCAACGAGGGCGGCGCGGTCCTGAGCCCCGAAACCGCGCGGATGATGCATGATTACGAGGCCCCCCGGCTTGGTCCGCTCAACACCATGGCGCTGGGCTTCTACGAGCAATGGGTCAACGGGCGACGCGCGATCGCGCATGGCGGCGACACCCAGTGGTTCCACAGCTATTTGTGGCTGTTCCCCGAGGACGATATCGGGGTCTACATCTCGATGAACAGCGACGGCACGGCGGGCGCATCGGGTGCCATTCGCAGCGCTCTGTTCCACGGCTTTGCCGATCGCTATCTTCCCGGCCAGGACACGCAGACCCGGGTGGACGAGGAAACCGCCCGCCAGCACGCCGCCTTGCTCGCGGGCAATTACGTCAGCAGCCGCGGCTCCTTTACGAATTTCATGAGCGTGCTCGGCCTGATGGGCTCGTTGGAAATCACCGCGGATGCCGACGGCAAGATCGCCTTCCCCGCGCTCGATGGGCTTACCGCCGGTGCCCGCGACTGGGTCGAAGTCGAACCCTTCGTGTGGCGCGACACCGCCACCGGCGAGCGACTGGCTGCCGAAGTCGTGGATGGCCGGGTGGTGCGGGTTAGTCTCGACGCGGTCTCGCCCTTCATGATGCTCGAGCCCGTATCCGCCGCCTACAATCCCGCCTGGCTGATTCCCGCGCTGCTGGCATCGCTGGCGCTGGTGCTGCTGGCGGCGGTCGCCTGGCCGGTGCGTGCCCTGGTGCGGCGGCGCTTCGGGGCGAGTTTCGTTCTGGATGGCAGGTCGCTGACCGCGTGGCGCGTCTCGCGGGGATTCGCCTGGCTCACGCTGCTCGCGGTGGCGGGATGGATCGGGCTGATCCTCTCCTTCTCCAGCGATCTGGGGAGTATCGGAGGACCGCTCGACTGGCTGATCAACCTGCTGCGCGTGCTGACCCCGCTGGCGACCTTCGGCCTGCTGGTCGCATCGGCCTGGCATCTGTGGCTGTGCTGGGCGCGGGGGCGCGCCTGGACGATGCGGATCGCGGCGCTCCTGCTCGTGCTCGCGGCGGCGGTGCTGGTCTGGGTCACGCTGGGCTTCAAGCTCTACGGCTTCGGCATGGTCTATTGATGACGATGCCCGTGAATTCGCGATTGCAACTCGAACTGACCGTCGAACGGTTTGCCTATCGCCAGCCGTTCCGGATTTCCGGCCACGTCTTCACCGAGACCCGCGTGCTCGTCGCCGAACTGTCCGATGGCGAGCACCGCGGGCGGGGCGAGGGGGCCGGGGTCTATTATCTCGGCGACGACGCCGACCACATGATGGCCCAGGCCGAGGGTGCGCGTGCCGCGATCGAAGCCGGCGCCTCCCGCGAGGAATTGCAGACCCTGCTCCCACCCGGCGGGGCGCGCAACGCGATCGACTGCGCCTTTTGGGAGCTCGAAGCCGAGCAGAGCGGTCGTCCCGTCTGGAAGCTCGCGGGGCTCGATGCGCCGCGGGCGCTGGCTTCGGCGCTCACCGTGGGGGCGGGAGAACCCGCCGCCATGGCCGAAGCGGCGCTCGCGCTTGATCCCGATGCTCCGATCAAGCTCAAGCTGACCGGCGAACCGGACCTCGACATCGCGCGGCTGGCCGCGGTTCGCGCGGCGCGGCCTGCGGCGTGGATCGGGGTGGACGCCAACCAGGGCTATACGATCGACACGCTCCGCAGGCTCCTGCCGGCGCTGGCCGAGACGAAGATCGCGATGCTCGAACAGCCGCTGCGACGCGGGGCGGAGGGGGACCTCGATGGCATCAAACGCCCGCTTCCCTTCGTCGCGGACGAGAGCGCGGTCACGCTCGCCGACACGGCCTCGCTGGTCGGACGGTTCGATATGGTGAACATCAAATTGGACAAGTGCGGCGGGCTCACCGAGGGGCTCGCCATCGCCCGCGAAGCGCGCAAGCTGGGGCTCGGGGTCATGGTGGGCAATATGATGGGCAGCAGCCTGTCGATGGCTCCCTCCTATCTGCTGGGACAAGTGTGCGATGTGGTCGATCTCGATGGTCCGACCTTCCTCGCGCAGGATCGCGAGCCGGGTGTGGCCTATCGCGATGGACTGATTCATTGCCCCACCGGGATCTGGGGCTGGTGAATCGATCCGATCCGGTTGACAATTTTCCGATTAGGACATTATGTCCTGATGCGGGCAAACTGGGGGAGGCCGACATGGTGGAACACGATTTGGCAATTCGCCGCAGCCAGATCCACCGCATCGGGTCGTCTGCCCTCACGCCCGCATCCGCGCCGCCGGATCGGGGCTTCACCCGATCGGCTGCGGCGCTCCCGCCCGCCTTTCCCGCTTGCACCGGAACCCCGCCGTCATGAATGCTCCCCTTCCGCGCGTTTCCGAGGGTCTGGTCCTGCCGCAACCCTATCTGCTGTTTCTGGGTGACACGACCGAAGCGAGTTTCGCCAAGACCGCATTCGGCCTGGCGCATTGGGCGCCCGAGCAATGCGTGGGCGAAATGGCTCTGCCGGGCGCGAAAGTATCGACCGGCCTGGCCAAAATCACCCCCGCACAGGCGCGTGATGCCGGGGCGCAGTCGCTGGTCGTCGGGGTGGCCAATCAGGGCGGGGTGCTGGGCGAGGGCTGGATCGAGGCGCTGGTCGAAGCGCTGGACGCCGGTCTGCACCTGATCAGCGGGCTGCACGTTCGCCTGTCGAGCGTGCCCGCGCTCGTGGAAGCGGCCAAGCGCAACAATCGCCGTCTCATCGACATTCGGACGCCGCCATCGAGCCTGCCGGTCGGCACCGGACGCAAGCGCAGCGGCAAGCGCCTGCTGACGGTGGGCACCGATTGCGCGCTGGGCAAGAAATACACCGCTCTGGCGCTGCATCGCGCCTTCCTGGCCCGCGGCCTCGACGCCGATTTCCGCGCAACCGGCCAGACCGGCATCATGATCGCGGGCGGCGGCATCCCGATGGACGCGGTGGTGTCGGACTTCGAAGCCGGAGCGGCCGAAGTGCTGAGCCCCGATGCCCCGCCGCAGCACTGGGACGTGATCGAGGGGCAGGGCTCGATCTTCAATCCCTCCTACGCCGCGGTCTCGCTCGGTCTGCTCCACGGCAGCCAGCCCGATGTCTTCGTCGTCTGCCACGATCCGACCCGCAAGACGATCCTCGGGCTGGACGGCTTCGACCTGCCGACGATAGAGGAGGTCGTCGAGATGTCCATCCGCCTCGGCAGTCGGACCAATCCCGCGATCCGCTGCGGCGGCGTGAGCCTCAACACCTCGAGCCTGACCGCGGGGGAAGCGCACGCGCTGCTCGCCGACGAGGCGGCGCGGCTGGGCATGCCCGTCGCCGATCCGGTCCGCGGCGGCGCGGCGTTCGAGGCACTCGCGGACGCCTGCCTCGCATGATCTCGGGCGAACCCCGAGCAAAGAGCAGCTGGTTCCAGCGCTTCCTCTTGCCCGGGTTCGCGCTCAAGGCGGTCATCATCGGCGGCGGCTACGCCACGGGCCGCGAACTCGCCGAATATTTC
>JAHJWA010000367.1 GCA_018828205.1 Alphaproteobacteria bacterium | reverse complement strand
GCTTTGCGCTGGGGGACTGCTTCGCGCATTTGTCGGACGCGGTCGAACGCGACAGAGTGCAGGCGGCCGCGGCACGCCTCCAGACCCCTCGAGACCGTCTGCCTCGCAGCTTGCGTCCGCTCACGATCCTCGGGGGGCTGGGCGCGCGAGTCCTGCGACGCGGCGAGGGGCCGCTGTTCGGCGACCGCGGCAGCGCCCTGCTCGCAACGCGGCTTGGCATCTGGGGGCGTTAGGGTATTTTGCGCGCCGGAGGTGGCGCCGATGAACCGCATCGCATTGGGGGCGATCCTGGCACTCGTTCTGACCGGAGTGGGCCTGTTCTGGTGGCAGGGGCGGGCGGAAGTCGAACGCGGCGCCCCGCTGCCGCTCCCGCTCGACGCGTCGAGGCTCGAAAGCGATCTCGAATTGCCGCAGGCGGTGGTGGGCGATCTGCTGGGGCCGGAGCCGCCGCAGGCCACCGAACTGACCCGCGAGCAGCGGCGTTTCTTTCGCTACGACCGCAACCGCGATCTCAAGATCGGTCGCAACGAAATGCTGGCGAGCCGCACCGAGGCCTTTCGCAAGCTCGATGTCGATGGCAACAATCTGCTGACCTTCGAGGAATGGGCGGTGGCGACGGTCGACCGCTTCGAGGGCGCGGATGCCGATGACGACAACTGGCTGACCCCGAGCGAATTCGCGACCACCAAGCCCCCACCGCGGCAGAGCCCCGCCTGCCGCTGCTAGGCGGCAACCAGCCTCGATTGGTCCATCCAGGCGCCGAAATCCGCCTTGGCGCGCGAAGTGTAGGCTTCCTTGCGCTGCTTCTTCTTCACGTCGTGTAGCGGCGGGAACAGCCCGAAATTGACGTTCATCGGCTGATAGGTCTCGGCCTCGGCGTCGCCGGTGATGTGCGAGAGCAGCGCCCCGAACGCCGAGGTGCGCGGCGGTTCCTGCCATTCGCGACCCGCCAGTTCGCTCGCCGCCATCAGCCCCGCCACCAGGCCGATCGCCGCGCTCTCGACATAGCCTTCGCAGCCCGTCACCTGCCCGGCGAAGCGGATGTGCGACGCGTTGCGCAGCCGCAGCTGTCGGTCGAGCACCAGCGGCGAATTGAGGAAGGTGTTGCGATGCAACCCGCCGAGCCTTGCAAATTCGGCGTTCTGCAGCCCGGGAATGGTGCGGAACAGCTCGACCTGCGCGGCGTATTTCAGCTTGGTCTGGAAGCCGACCATGTTCCACAGCGTGCCCAGCTTGTTGTCCTGGCGGAGCTGGACGACCGCATAGGGCCAGCGACCTTGCGGGAATTCGGGGCAGGCGGTGCGCGGATCGTCGAGACCGACCGGCTTCATCGGGCCGTAGCGGAGCGTTTCCACCCCGCGCGATGCCATTACCTCGATCGGCATGCAGCCCTCGAAATAGGGGGTGTCCTTCTCCCACTCGCGAAACTCGGTTTTCTCGCCGTCCATCAATCCCTGATGGAAGGCGAGGTACTCGTCCTTGGTCATCGGGCAGTTGATATAGTCGCCTTCCTCGTTGGAGGCGGAATTGCGCTTGTTCCAGCGCGACTGGATCCAGCAGATGTCCATGTCGATGCTCTCGCGATGGACGATCGGCGCGATGGCGTCGAAGAAGGCGAGCCGGTCCTGCCCGGTGGCGGCGACGATGCTCTGCGCCAGCGACTGCGCGGTGAGCGGCCCGGTGGCGACGATGGTCGGCCCATCGGCGGGGAGCGCGTCGATCCGCTCGCGGACGATGGTGATGTTGGGGTGCGCCGCCAGAGTGCGCTCAACCTCGGCGCTGAACGCGTCGCGGTCCACCGCCATCGCCGAGCCCGCGGGCACCCGCGCGGTCTCGCCCGCGCGCATGATCAGGCTGTCGAGCCGGCGCATCTCGTGGTGGAGCAGCCCGACCGCGTTCTTCTCGTCGTCGTCGGAACGGAAGGAGTTGGAACAGACGAGCTCGGCGAGCCCGTCGGTGTGGTGCGCGGGCGTGGTGTCGCCGCTGCCGCGCATTTCGGACAGGCGGACGCGATAGCCGCGCTGCGCCAATTGCCAGGCGGCTTCGCTTCCGGCGAGGCCGCCGCCGATGATGTGGATGTCGTGGGTCATTGCCGCATTGCCCTAGAACCCCGAAGCACTATCGTTCAAGGCCTGTCCGCGGGAGGAACTGCCGAATGCCCAGACGCGCCCTGAGCGAACACCGACCCTATCTGCTGCTCAGCCTGCTTGCCGGCATCAGCTATTTCTTCGTCGCGGACAGCGCGATCGGCGGTGTCTGGCTGATGGTGTGGAAGGGCGCGGCGGTCGGTTTTCTCGCGGTCTATGCGGCCAAGCGCGGCAAGGGGCTGGACGGCGCCTTGATCGCCGCGGTCATGGGGCTGGGCGCGATCGGCGATGTGGCTATCGAGCTCCACCTGATCGCGGGCGGAGCGGCGTTTGCGCTCGCGCATCTGGTCGCGATCAGTCTCTATCTGCGCAATCGGCGGCGCGATCGCGCGGGCAGCCAGAACGCCGCGGCGCTGGCTCTGGCGGTGTTCGCACCCTTGCTGGCATGGCTGATCACCCGGACCGATCCGGATTGGGCGATCGCCACCACCTATGCCGGTATCCTGGGGCTGATGGCGGCAACCGCCTGGTCGAGCCGCTTTCCGCGCTATCGCGTGGGGCTGGGGGCGGTGCTGTTCATCGTCTCGGACCTGGTCATCCTCGCTCGCGAGAGCGGCGCGATGGATCCCGCGATCGCCGGCTGGCTGATCTGGCCGCTCTATTACGCGGCGCAGTTCCTCATAGTGACCGGGGTGGTGCAGACGCTGCGGCTGGAGAGACAGCCGCGCTGAGGGTGGTCGAATCCGGGCGTTTCCGAGCGAATTCGACCTATGTCTTGCCGGGTGCGGTTGTCGAATTCTACATTCGACACCGTCAGCCGCCGGGTTCGCCCTCGATATTCTTGTCCGAATGCGCGGTGGTGTGCGGCTCGGTGACCTGCGCCTCGCGATCGGCGATCTCTTCCGCGATCGCTTCCTCGGCCGGGTTCTCGGGCTCCTCGGTCTCGTCGATCAGCGCCGCGCCGACGATATGCTCGCCCTTGGCGACGTCGAAGATGCGGATCCCGGAGGATGTCCGGCCGTAGACCGCGATGCCCTTGTGGTCGTCGAAGCCGCCCTCGACCAGATGGCGGATATCGATCGGCAGCCGGATCAGCTTGGCCTGATCGGTCACCAGCATCAGCTGCGAACCATGGCTCACCGGGAAGCTGGCCACCACCGGTCCGTTGCGGTCGGGGTTGCTCGAGGGCTCGCCGATATTGGTGAGCCCCTG
>JAHJWA010000366.1 GCA_018828205.1 Alphaproteobacteria bacterium | reverse complement strand
TGCTGCTGCAACCCTTGTCAGGACATCGCGATATGGAAACGCCGCTTCCAATTCCGTGGCCGATCCCCGCGCATGAATCGGCCCTGCTCGAAGCGGGCGGTCGAGGGTGCATATAGGGAGAGAGGCGCGCGCGGTCAACTCCGCGGTTGGCCGGGGGTTTCCGGGGCGAGCCTGACACTGTTGACACGCCCCTGCGTCGCTTTTCGATACGACGCGCATCGATTTACGATATTATCGATTGACAATAAATGTGCTCCGGCATATCTGCGCCTTATCGAATAGCGATAATTCCGCCCGATAATCCGACAGGAGAACGACCATGAACCACCCTCTCGAAAACGTCCTTGCCGGAATGGCCGCGCTGCTGATCGTCGGCACGGCGATGACCGCGGCGATCTCGGTTCCGCCCGCGCCAGCGACCGCCCCCGTCCAAACCGACGCCGCCGCGCTCGCCCTACCGGTTCTCGCCTAACACCCTCGCCCGACGCCAAGTGTCACCTTGGAAAGCGTCACCTTAGGAGCCTCGTCATGTCTATCGATACACTACCCGCGCCTGCGCGCGACCCGCTGCTCGCCGCCGCCAAGCTGGTGATCGCGCTGCTGATCGGTCTTCTGACCCTCGTCATGGCCGCTGTCGTCATCGCCTTCGGCGCGGCGCTCGTGCTCGGGCCCACCCAGATCCTCGCCGAAATCGGCGCAGCCGATGCGCCGCTGCGGGCCTATTGGGCGGTCCTCGCGCTGATGCTGCTGTTCGAGGGCGCGCTGTTCCTCTCCATCCGGTTTCTGCTCGAACTGCGCCGCATCGTGCTGTCGGTCGAGCAGGGCGACCCCTTCCACCCCGCCAACGCCGAACGGCTCGCGCGGATGGGCTGGCTGGGGCTGGCGATCTGGCTGACGGACATTCCCATCGGCCTGATCGGCGCGTGGCTCACTCCCTATCTGACCGCTGCGGAAGCGGACCTCGAGATTTCGGGCGATTTCGGGGTCGAGAGCCTGTTCCTCATCCTTACCCTGTTCATCCTCGCTCGCGTGTTCCGCCAGGGCGCGGCGATGCGCGACGATCTGGAAGGAACCGTGTGATGGCGATCCATGTCAAACTGGACGACCTGCTCCACGAGCGACGGATGACGCTGACCGAGCTCGCCGAGCGGGTCGGGCTCACGCTCGCCAATCTCTCGATCCTCAAGACCGGCAAGGCGCGTGCGATCCGCTTCTCCACGCTCGAGGCGATCTGCCGCGAATTGCAATGCCAGCCCGGAGATCTCCTCGGATATGACGAAGAGATGCCCTAGCTAGTCGGGAACTATCCTCAATTGTGGCCATTTTGTGGTAAGCTTAAGGAGCTAAAACTATGAACAAGTTCGCAATCGCCGCCGCCCTTCCCTTCGCCCTGACGCTCGCCGCCTGCGGCGACAACGAAGTCGACGGCACCGACACCACGTCGATGGAAGCCGAGACCGTTGAGCCAATGGATGTCGGCACCAGCGATCCGGTCGACGGAACCGCGCCCATGGACGACCCCATGATGCAGGAACCGATGACCGACGACATGGCCACCGATCCCGCCATGGACCCGGCGACCCCGACCCCCGAGTAATCGCAGGTCGAGCGTCCCCGCCGCCGCCATGAGCGGTTGACACGGGCACCAAACAGCTTAGAGGCCCGCCACTGATCGGCGGGCCTCTTCGTATGCGCGCCGATCGTCCGTCCGAGACCGTTGGTGAAGGCATTTCGGCCTTCTTAATTTCCAGCCTAGACGGGGAAACGAGATTTTCGCGCCGCCTCGGCGGCGTTCCGGCATGTTTCACATGCCCTCCTTCCCCATCAACGGACTGCCCCTATGTCGATGTTCGGCATGGGGAAACGTGAGCCGGTCGCGCGGTCGTCTATGCGGCGCGCGGCCATAGTGAAGGAGTAAGGCATGGATCGTTCGCAGAAAGCCGATTCGGTCGCCCAGCTCAACGCTGTCTTCAACGAGGCGGGCGTGGTGGTAGTCACCCGCAACCTCGGGCTTTCGGTGGAGCAATCCACCGCATTGCGGACGAAGATGCGTGAAGCCGGTGCGTCCTACAAGGTTGCGAAGAACCGCCTCGCCAAGCTCGCCCTCAAAGACACCGATTACGCCGGTATCGACGAATATCTGAACGGCCCCACGGCCCTCGCATATTCGGAAGATCCGGTGACGGCTGCCAAGGTCGCGGTGGAATTCGCCAAGACCAACGACAGGCTGGAAATCGTCGGTGGTTCCATGGGGGCGACGGTGCTCGACGAAGCCGGGATCAAGGCACTCGCCTCGATGCCCAGCCTCGATCAGCTGCGTGGCACGATCGTGGGTCTCGTCAATGCCCCGGCGACCAAAATCGCCCGGGTCGTCAACGAACCCGCATCCAAGCTTGCCCGCGTCTTCGGCGTCTACGGCGCCAAAGAAGCGGCATAAGCGGTTCGACGCGATTGCACGAATTCAAATGGGGCCGATCCGGAATAGTCCGCGGCCCCGCCATATAATTGGAGTGAAACATCATGGCCGATATCGCCAAGCTGGTTGAAGAACTGAGCAAACTGACCGTCATGGAAGCCGCCGAGCTTGCCAAGGCACTTGAAGAAGAGTGGGGCGTTTCCGCTGCCGCAGCCGTTGCTGTCGCCGGTCCCGCCGCCGGTGGCGAAGCCGCCGCTGCCGAAGAGCAGACCGAATTCGACGTGATCCTCACCGGCGACGGTGGCAAGAAGATCCAGGTCATCAAGGAAGTCCGCGCCATCACCGGTCTGGGCCTGGGCGAAGCCAAGGCGCTCGTCGAAGGCGCCCCCAAGCCGATCAAGGAAGGCGTCAACAAGACGGAAGCCGACGAGATCAAGGGCAAGATCGAAGCAGCCGGCGGCACCGTCGAGCTCAAGTAAGCTTTTCAAGCTTTTGCGGGTGTCTTGAAGCATCCGTGATCGGAAGGGCGGTGCCGCAAGGTGCCGCCCTTTCTCGTGTCCGGGGCATGGCCGGGGATCCCGCCGCCGTCGCGAAGCGGTGTCGGGCCCTTTCTCCTCGTCATGGCGCGGCAACCCATGAACCATCCTCGCAGCCCGACACCGCACCGGAGCCGATCCGCGACGTCATACCCCGGATTGCTCCGTCGCTGCGCTCCTCGCAATGACGAGTGCGCTGTGGCCGGAGTTTCCCCGAGAACGCCTCAAGCCGGGGTGCGCGAATCCACGATGCGGTAGAAGGTCTCGCCGTCCTCCTCGACCCGCTGCAGGATCACGAAGCTCTCGGGCAGGCCTCCCTCGACGGCAGCCGCGAGCCCCAGTGCCTTGACCGTCGACTGCTCGGGATCGTCCAGCGGGTGCGATTCCAGCCCGGCCTTGCCCGCATAGACGATCGCCGCGGGCGCCGCGCCGTCCATTCGGGCCATGAAGCTCGCGAAGGGTTCGGACTGCATATAGCCCGAGAGCCGGAGCATGCAGGTGTTGGCATGACCGAATGCCTGGCCGTCGCGCGCCTTGCTGTTGTGCCAGGAACACAGCGGCATCAGATAGCAGCTGCCCCCCTTGGCGACCACGCCGCTGGAATTGGGCGTCATGTGCCCGCCGACGCTGAATTCGTTGTGCGAAGAGCCCTTGGTCGCCACCGGAGTGTCGGCGTAGCAGGCCTGGACGATCTTGCAGCCGGTCGATTTCGCCGACATCGTGATCAGCAGCTGCTTCCACTTGAGCCCGTCGATCAGCGGATCGCCGGTGCTGTCGTCGACATTGTAGAGAGCGCCGGAGTAGGAGACGATCGCGGCGGCGGTGGAGGTGATCGGCAAGGACTCGAACCGCTTCGCGAAGCGCGCGAGCCGCTCGGCGTCGGTGGGCAGTTCGCCGGCCGCTGCTTCGGCTTCGAACCCGGCTTCGCCGGTCTTGTCTCCATCGGTCATGGCAGATTCTCCCTCGCGCCCCGGATGCGCCATGGTACCTCGCCGCCGCACCCGCACCCTCGCCATCCAACTCCAATCCGGGGGCAATAGCCCCGGACCGGCCGGCCCTTATCGTTTGCCAGACCAGCGCGCTGGCCCTATCCGCGCTGCGCTCCATCCGGCCATACGCCAGACGCCTGATCGGAAGCGGACCAATTCGTATCGATGACCCAGCCCATACCCCCCAGGCCCCTGCCCACGGCACGCGAAGGCTGGAGCGGCGAGATCCGCGCTACGCTGCGGCTGAGCTTGCCGCTGGCGGCGGCGAACCTGTTGCAGATGCTGACCTATGCGGTCGATGTGATCTTCATCGCCCGGCTGGGCGAGGCGCAGCTCGCCGCCTCGGCGCTGGCGGTGGCGCTGTTCGGCATGGTGCTGTGGGCGCTCTCGGGGCTGACCGGCGCGGTCGCCCCGGTGATCGCCGCCGAGCTGGGCGAGCGCGCACCCGCGCTGCGCACGGTGCGCCGCGCGACGCGGATGGGGCTGTGGATCTCGGTCATCAGCGGGTTGCTGGGGATGGGGGTCTGCCTCCTGCTCGGCCCGCTGATGCGCGTCACCGGGCAGGATGCGGACATCATCGCGCTGGCAAACCAATACAACGGGGTGATCAGCTTCTCGATGGTCCCGATGCTGTTCAACAATGTGCTGCGCAATTTCGTCTCGGCGCTGGGCCGTCCGGTGTTCGCCACCGCGATCACCGCGGCGGGGATCGGGGTCAACGCGCTGGCCAATTACGCCTTCATCTTCGGCAATCTCGGCGCGCCCGAGCTGGGGCTGCGCGGCGCGGCGATCGCCACCATCATCACCGCGTTCTTCACCTTCGGCGCCTATGTGCTGGCGATCCGGATGGACCGGCGGCTGCACCGCTATCACGTGTTCGGACGCTGGTGGGCGCCCGACTGGGCGCGCGCCTGGACGATCACCAAGATCGGCACCCCGATCGCGCTGACTATCACCGCCGAGGCCGGGATCTTCGGCGCCGCAGCCTTCCTGATGGGCAATATCGGCGCCAGCCAGCTCGCCGCGCACACCGTGGCGCTGCAGATCGCCGCGCTTGCCTTCCAGGTGCCCTTCGGGATCGGCCAGGCGGCCACCATCCGCGTGGGCTATTTCTACGGCGCGCGCGACACGGTGGGGATGCAGCGCGCGGGCTGGTGCGCGATCGTGATCGGCACCGGCTTCATGGCGCTGACCGCGCTGGCGATGGTGCTGGCGCCGATGCCGCTGATCGCGATCTATCTCGACCCCTGGGACCCGGCCAATGCGGTGCTGGTGGGTCTGGCGCTGCAGTACATCGTCATCGCCGCCGGTTTCCAGCTGTTCGACGGGATGCAGGCGGTCGCCGCGGGCGCGCTGCGCGGGCTGCAGGACACCAGGATGCCGATGTGGATCGCCGCCTTCTCCTATTGGGTGCCCGGCTTCGGGACCGCGATGGTGCTGGGCTTCGCCACCCCGCTCGAGGGCGTGGGGGTGTGGATCGGGCTGGCGATCGGGCTGACCTGCGCGGCGCTGCTGCTGACTTGGCGCTGGCACCGCCGCGACGCTCTGGGGCTCACCGACCGGCCCTTGCGCGAGGCCTGAACGGCGCTTGCAAAAACGGCGTTCGGGGCGAAGATTTTTACCTGAACCCCCGTTGACTAAGCACGGGTGCATACACATATGCGGCTCGCTGGCACTCCGACACCGTGAGTGCCAACTTGCAATTCAACCCTCTTAAAGGAAGGTCACAAATATGGCATTTCGTCCGCTGCACGACCGCGTACTGGTCCGTCGCATCGAAGCCGATGAGAAGACCGCAGGCGGTATCATCATCCCCGACAGCGCCAAGGAAAAGCCCAGCGAGGGCGAGATCATCGCCGTCGGCGAAGGCGCCTACAACGAGGACGGCGACCGCATCAAGCCCGACGTCAAGACCGGCGACCGCATCCTGTTCGGCAAATGGTCCGGCACCGAGGTCAAGCTCGATGGCGAAGACCTGCTGATCATGAAGGAAAGCGACATCATGGGGATTATTTCCTGATCCGCCGATCGCACCGCTTTCCACGATAAACCAGAATTCCAGGAGAAAACACAATGGCTGCCAAGGACGTGAAATTCTCGCGTGACGCACGCGAAGGCATCCTCCGGGGTGTCGATATCCTCGCCAACGCCGTCAAGGTCACGCTGGGCCCCAAGGGGCGCAACGTCGTGATCGAGAAGAGCTTCGGCTCGCCGCGCATCACCAAGGACGGCGTCACCGTCGCCAAGGAAATCGAACTGTCCGACAAGTTCGAGAACATGGGCGCGCAGATGATCAAGGAAGTCGCATCGAAGGCGAACGACGCCGCCGGTGATGGCACCACCACCGCCACCGTGCTCGCGCAGTCGATCGTGACCGAGGGCATGAAGTCGGTTTCGGCCGGCATGAACCCGATGGACCTGAAGCGCGGCATCGATCTCGCGGTGACCAAGGTCGTCGCCGATCTCAAGAGCCGTTCCAAGGACGTCTCGGGCTCCGCCGAAATCGCCCAGGTCGGGATCATCTCGGCCAATGGCGACCGCGAAGTCGGCGAGAAGATCGCCGAGGCGATGGAGAAGGTCGGCAAGGAAGGCGTGATCACCGTCGACGAGAGCAAGGGCCTCGAATTCGAGCTCGAGACCGTCGAAGGCATGCAATTCGACCGCGGCTATCTCAGCCCCTACTTCATCACCAATCCCGAGAAGATGTCGGTCGAGCTCGACAACCCCTACATCCTGATCTTCGAGAAGAAGCTCTCGAACCTGCAGGCGATGCTGCCGATCCTCGAAGCGGCGGTCCAGTCGGGTCGTCCGCTGCTGATCATCGCGGAAGACATCGAAGGCGAGGCTCTGGCCACGCTGGTGGTCAACAAGCTGCGCGGCGGCCTCAAGGTCGCTGCGGTCAAGGCTCCCGGGTTCGGCGATCGTCGCAAGGCGATGCTGCAGGACATCGCGATCCTCACCAAGGGCGAGATGGTCTCCGAAGATCTCGGCATCAAGCTCGAGAACGTCACGCTGGGCATGCTCGGCGAAGCCAAGCGCGTCACCATCGACAAGGACAACACCACCATCGTCGACGGCGCCGGTGACGAGGCCGACATCAAGGCCCGCGTCAGCGAGATCCGCACCCAGATCGACAACACCTCGAGCGATTACGACAAGGAGAAGCTCCAGGAGCGTCTTGCCAAGCTCGCCGGCGGTGTTGCGGTGATCAAGGTCGGCGGCGCCACCGAGGTCGAGGTCAAGGAACGCAAGGACCGCGTCGACGACGCGCTCCACGCCACCCGCGCCGCGGTCGAGGAAGGCATCGTCCCGGGCGGCGGTACCGCGCTGCTCTACGCGGCACGGGCGCTCGACGGTCTCGAAGGCGAGAACGACGACCAGACCCGCGGTGTCGACATCGTGCGCCGTGCGCTGCAGGCGCCGATCCGTCAGATCGCCGAGAACGCCGGTCACGACGGTGCGGTGGTCGCGGGCAAGCTCAACGACGGCAAAGACGAGTCGATGGGCTTCAACGCGCAGACCGACACCTATGAGAACCTGGTCACCGCCGGCGTGATCGATCCGACCAAGGTCGTGCGCACCGCGCTGCAGGACGCCGCCTCGGTGGCCGGCCTGCTGATCACGACCGAAGCGGCCATCGCCGAAAAGCCCGAAGACAAGTCCTCGGGCGGCGGCGGCATGCCCGACATGGGCGGCATGGGCGGCGGCATGGGCTTCTAAGCCAGCCAAGCCTGCGCTCCCGCCGCGACGGGAATGCACCACAAAGAGGCCCGGCAGGAGCGATCCTGCCGGGCCTTTTTCGTGGCGACGCCCGAACGGCACAGCCTGCGCTACGCTCGTTCGGTCCTCTCTTCTTGCCATACCCCCTGCGGGTATCTAGGTGGAGCCCATGAAGCGCCACCCAATCACG
>JAHJWA010000054.1 GCA_018828205.1 Alphaproteobacteria bacterium | reverse complement strand
CTGGTGGCCAAGCTGATGGACGGCTATGACGCGCTGCTCGCGCCCGCCACCACCAATGGCAAGAACATCGCCCCGCGGGTCGCGGCGCTGCTCGACGTGATGCAGATCTCCGACATCCTTTCGGTCGAGGGCGAGAAGAGCTTCACCCGTCCGATCTACGCCGGCAACGCCATCGCCACGGTCGAATCCGCCGATGCCAAGCTGGTGATCACCGTGCGCGGCACCGCCTTCGACAAGGCTGAGACCGAGGGCGGCTCGGCCGCGATCGAGGACGTGAGCGGGGACGGCGATGCCGGTCTCTCCAGCTTCGTCAGCGAGGAGATCGCCGCCAGCGAGCGTCCCGAACTGACCAGCGCCAAGGTGATCGTCTCGGGCGGCCGCGCGCTCAAGGACGGCGAGACCTTCGAACAGATCATCATGCCGCTCGCCGACAAGCTCGGCGCCGGCGTCGGCGCCAGCCGCGCCGCGGTCGATGCGGGCTATGTCCCCAACGACTATCAGGTCGGCCAGACCGGCAAGATCGTGGCCCCCGAAGTCTATATCGCGATCGGCATCTCGGGCGCGATCCAGCATCTGGCCGGGATGAAGGATTCCAAGACCATCATCGCCATCAACAAGGACGAGGACGCGCCGATCTTCCAGGTCGCCGATGTCGGCCTGGTGGCGGATCTCTTCAAAGCGGTTCCGGAACTGACCGAGAAGCTCTGACCGGCGCGCGATTCGCGCTTGGATAAGGCGACCCTCCTGCGGTAACACTTGCCGCAGGAGGGTCGCCATGTTTCGTCTTACGCTCTGTTTCGCCGCTGGCTTCGCCGTGTGTGCGCAGGCCTCGCTGGCCGCCGAACCGGCTGTCGTGCTCGATCCCAGCTCCTCGTGGAACCTCAATTATGCCGACGAAAACTGTCGGCTGATGCGGATGTTCGGCGAAGGCGAGGACAAGACCGCCTTCTATATCGAGCGCTACGGTCCCGGCGACGGCTTCGCTCTGGTGGTCGCTGGCAAGCCGATCGGCAAGATCGCGGCGAGAGAGACTCGGTACGATTACGATCTGCAATTCGGCCCCTACGAGGAGGTGCGCGAGCAGGGCGCATCACGCGGCGATTTGGAAGAGTACAAGCCCGCGCTGATCATGACCGGCGTCACCTTCGGCGAGGACGAGAAGCCCGGGCGGGATTCGAAATCTCGCTTCGACCCGGAGGAATACGCCGCCAGGACGCGGCCTTTCGAACAGAAGATTTCGGTCGAGCGCGAGGCGCGGATCGAATGGCTGGAAATTGCCCGCAAAGGTCGTGGACCCGTGCGGCTGGCGCTGGGGTCGATGGGGCCGCCGATGGCCGCCATGCGCAAATGCACCGATGACATGGCGCAAGACTGGGGCATCGACCTTGATGCCCATCGGCAACTCACCCGTCCGGTCGTCCCGACGGACAGCCCGGCAAGCTGGCTCGGTAGCAACGACTATCCCCGCGCCCTCTGGGTCAGAGGCATCCAGGGGTTGGTGCAATTGCGGCTGTCGGTCGGTGCCGACGGCGTTCCCACCCAGTGCCATATCCAGCGGTCCACGCGCCCCCAGGAGTTCGACGAGATCTCGTGCAAACGTCTGTTGCAGCGCGCTCGTTTCGAACCGGCACTGGATGCTCAGGGCAAGCCGATTGCATCCTTCTATCGTCAGTCGATCCGTTTCCAGATGTAACGAACCGCCGAATCGCCGAATGCGTGAACCGGGTCGCCGCCTCAGGCGAACTGGGTCGACAGGAAGTGCAGCGTCAGCCCCACCAGCCCGCCCACCAGCGTGCCGTTGATGCGGATGAACTGGAGGTCGCGGCCGACCGCGTTCTCGACCCGGCCGGTGATCGTGCTCGCATCCCAGCCGCGGACCGTTTCGGACACCAGCTGGACGATCTGTCCGCCATAGCGCGAGGTCACCCCCACCGCGGTGCGGCGGGCGAAGCGGTTGACCTGTTGCTGCAGCCGCGGGTCGTCGCGCAGCGCGGCACCCATTTCGGCCAGGCTGTCGGTGAGCCGTCCGGGGATGTCCCCGGTCCCGCCGCGAACCATGTCGATCAGGCGGTGGCGCAGCCGTTCCCACACCCCCTGCCACCAGGTGGCGATGGCGGGATTGTCGAGCATCTCGCGCTTCATCCGCTCGACCTTGGCCTGCATCTCGGGATCCTCGCGCAGACCCTTGGCCAGATCCGCCAGCCCGTCCTCGATCTTGGCGCGCAGCGGATGCTCGGGATCGACCAGCACTTCGGCGAGCATCCGGTAGAGCCCGTCGAGCACCGAATTGGCCAGCCGCTCGTCGAGCCCCGTGAAGCGAAGCAATGCGTTGGCGCGCTGGTTGATCATCGCGCGGACCATGTCTTCATTGTCTTCCAGCACCAGCCCCGCCCAACGGATGATGCTGTCGATCAGCGGCCGGTGGCGTCCGTCGGCGATCATCGCCTCGAGCATCTGGCCCAGCAGCGGAGCCACCTCGATCCGGTCGAGCCCGGTCTTGAGCGCGCTGCGCACCTGCCCACCGAGCCTGTCGGGATCGAGCGATTCGAGCACCTCGACGAACAGATCGCCGGCGCCCGCGCGAATCCGCGAACCGCCCTGTTCGGAAGGCTCGGTGAGATAGCGTCCGACCGCCTGCGCGAGGTTCATCGCGCGCATCCGCCGCGCCACCACCGCGGGGGTGAGGAAATTCTCGCGCAGGAACTGCGCCATGGTGTCGGCGATACGATCCTTGTTCTCGGGGATGATTGCGGTGTGCGGGATCGGCAGGCCGAGCGGGCGGCGGAACAGCGCGGTGACCGCGAACCAGTCGGCCAGCCCGCCGACCATCGCGGCTTCGGCGAAGGCGTGGACGTAGCCCCAGGCTGGGTGCAGCTCGAGAAAGCGCCCCGAGACGACGAAGATCACCGCCATGACCGCGAGCATGCCGGTGGCGATCCACCGCATCTGCCGGAACCGGTCCTGGTTCAGCATCTCGCCGGGTGCGGCACGCGCAGTGGGCCTGGCAAGCAGTCCGCCGCGGGGGGTGTCACTCGGCAGGAGCGACCTCCCCGCTGCCGGGCTCGCCATCCTCGTCGCCTGGGCGATAGGTCAGGAAGCGGTTCCGCATCCATGGCCCCAGCCGCCGCTCGACCCCGTCGGCGAGGCTGAAGCCCGCCGGGACGATCAGCAGCGTGAGCACGGTCGAGAGGATCAACCCGCCGATCACCATGGTGCCCATCGGCGCGCGGAAGGCGCCGTCGCCCGATCCGAGCACGCCCGAGAGCGATACCGGGACCATGCCCGCGGTCATCGCCACCGTGGTCATGACGATCGGCTGCGCGCGCTTGTGCCCGGCATCCATGATCGCGGCGAATTTCTCCTTGCCGTCGGCCATCGCCTCGATCGCGAAATCGATCAGCAGGATCGAGTTCTTCGAGACGATTCCCAGCAGCAACAGCACGCCGATATAGACCGGCATGGATTGCGGCTGGCCGATGATCCAGACCAGGAAGATGCCGCCCAGCGGGGCGAGCAGCAGCGAGGTCATGTTGACCAGCGGGCTCATCAGCCGCTTGTAGAGCAGCACCAGCACCGCGAAGACCAGCAGGAAGCCCGACAGGATCGCGATGGTCAGGCTGTTGAGCATCTCGGCCTGCCATTCGTCCTCGCCGACCACATCGCGGGCGACGCCCTGCGGCAGGTTCTGCAGCACCGGAAGCTCGTCGATCAGCGCCTGCGCCTCGCCCTTGATCACCCCCTGCGCCAGATCGGCGCCGATCAGCACTCGGCGGTTCTGGTTGTAGCGCTGGATCGTGGTCGGGCCCGAGCCGAAGCTGATCTCGGCGACGCGCGACAGCGGGACGGTCGCGCCTGTGCGGGTCTGGACCGGCAGGTTTTCGATCGTCACGAGGCTTTCGCGCGAGAGCTCGGGCAGCTTGACCCGGATCGGGATCTGGCGGTCGGAAAGCGAGAATTTCGCCGCATTCTGCTCGATCTCGCCCATGGTGGCGATCCGGATCGTGCGGCTGAGTTCGGCGGTGGTGACCCCCAGCTCGGCGGCAAGATCGGGTCTTGGCTCGATGATCAGCTCGGGCCGGTTGACGTCGGCGCTGATCCGCGGCGCGACCAGCATGTCGATGCCCTTCATCTGCTCGACCAGCGTCGCCGCGGTCTGTTCGAGCAGTTCGGGATCGGAGCCCGCGAGCATCACGGTCATGTCGCGCCCGCTGCCGAAGCCGCCCGATTGCGAGGCGAAGCGCACCCGTGCGTCGGCGATCTGCGACAGCGCGGGGGCGAGACTGCGTTCGAACTCGATCGAGCTGCGCTCGCGGTCTTCCTTGAGCGTGATGTAGAGCGTCGCCTGGCCTTCGCGCACCCGCTCGAGCGCCAGATCCACCTCGGGCTGTGCGTAGAGCAGCGCCGCGACGCGGTCGGTGACGCGCTCGGTCGTCTCGAGCGTGGTGCCGGGGACCATCTCGATCTCGATCCGCGAGTTCTCGCTGTCGGTGGTCGGCTGGAACTGCGCGGGCACGTTCATGAACAGCAGCACCGTCAGCAGCAGCGCGAAATAGCCGATGCCCACCATCCAGATGCGGTGATCGAGGAAGCGCGCGGAAAGATACTGCCAGCTATTCGCGGTCCGGCTGCCGGCCAGCGAGGTCAGCACCCGGCCCAGCAGCAGCACCAGCAGGGCGGCGATAAAGCCGGCAGCCAGTGCGATCGCGAATTCGAGGATCGCGAACAGCTTTTCGACCAGGAAGAAGGCGGCCCCCTGATCGTTCGGATCGGCACCCTCGGGGCTGACGGCATTGCCCATGACGGTCGGAACGTCGAAGCCCGAGATAAGTCCGTAGATCCAGAATACGGTTGCGGCGGAGGCCGCCAGCATCGCCAGCACGGTGACGAGCAGGCAGAGCGCATAGATGAACCGGTGGCGCGGCGGCTCGACCGAGTCGCGCTTGGCGAACATCTTGCCGCGATTGAGCGTCCATCCCAGCACCCGCATGTAGCGGTCCATCCACGGGCCCTCGCCATGCTCGGCATGACCGTGGGCCTTGAGGAAATAGGCCGCCAGCATCGGGGTGATCATCCGCGCGACCGCCAGCGACATCAGCACCGCGATCACCACGGTGATGCCGAAATTCTTGAAGAACTGGCCGGGGATGCCGGGCATCAGCCCGACCGGCAGGAACACCGCGACGATGCAGAAGCTGGTCGCGACCACGGGCAGGCCGATCTCGTCGGCGGCGTCGATCGAGGCCT
>JAHJWA010000365.1 GCA_018828205.1 Alphaproteobacteria bacterium | reverse complement strand
GGGTTCGAGATCCGCGACATGGCCCGCCACTTTCCCTCGCTCACCGCGCAGATGGCTGCATTGGGCGAAAGAGGTGTTCCCGCCGTCGCCGATCTTTCCGCCGCGCTGCAGGTCGCGATGCACACCGCCGGTAACGCCGACGAGGCCGGCAACAACATCACCAACCTGCTGGCCAAGATCAACGCACCGGGTACGATCAAAAAGTTCGAGCAGAACTTCGGGATCGATCTCCCCCGCGCCATGAAGAAGCTGACCGATGAAGGCTACAGCACACTGGAGGCAATCGCGCTGATCACCGACCGTGCGACCGGCGGCGACGACAAGAAGCTCGGCTTTGCCTTCGAAGACCGCCAGGCGCAAATGGGCATTCTCGCGCTGATCCAGAACCTCGAAGAATTCCGCGACATTCGGGCGCAGGCGATGGATTCGCAGGGAACCGTAGACGGGGCTTTCGATCAGCGCATGTCGCGCGATCAGATGGTTCAGCTTCGGCAGCTCGGGGTCGCGTTCGCCAATCTGGTGCTCAGCGCCGCGCCGGTACTGCTGCCGTTCCTGCGCAAGGTGACCACGATGATGACGGCCGGCGTCACCGCCATCACCGGATGGGCCCGCGCGCACCCGCAGGCTGCCAGCATGTTGCTCAAGCTTTTCGCCGCCGTCGCGATTGGCAAGGTCGCTCTCGGAGGACTGCAGATCGCCTTTGGCGGACTTCTGGGGCCCATGAGCGCGGCCTACAGATACTTTGCCAAGGTCGATGGCATCAGTCGCTTCGGCGCCCACCTGGCCAGGTTCAAGGGGATTGCAGGCACCACTGCCACCGTCGGGGTGAAGGCCTTCGGCCTGCTGCGCTCTGGCGCCATGTTCCTCGCCCGCGGTCTTGTCCGCGCCGGGATGATGATGCTTGCCAACCCGATGGTGCTGCTGATCGCCGGTATCGTCGTCGCGGTCGGCCTCCTGGCCTACGCGGTCTATTCCAACTGGGACAAGATCAGGGCCGGCTTCTCCGCTGGCTGGGCGTACGTCACGGATCTGCTCAGCGGCGCGGCGAACTGGATGGGCTCGATCGGTCGCCAGATGATGAACGGCCTGCTCTCCGCGATCGATCCCATGGCGCTTGGCGGCAGGCTGGTGAACATGGCCCGGAACGGGATCACCCAGTTCAAGAACTATCTCGGCATCAAATCACCCTCCCGCGTTTTCATGGAGATGGGCGGCCACGTGGCCGGCGGGCTTGCGCTTGGCATCGATCGCCGCGGGCCCACCGCTATGGCCAGCGCGCGGCGTCTTGCTGCCGGCGTCGCCGGCGCGGCTGCGCTCGGCACCGGCGCTCCGCTGGCAGCGGGCGGAGGCGGGTCGATGGGCGGCGTCGGTGGTGCGCCGGTATATCAGATCACAGTAAACGTACCCGCCGGCGCAGAAGCGGACTCGATCGCAGCTGCAGTTCGTCGGGAGGTCGAGGCAATCGAGCGCCGCCGCGCCGCCGTCGATCGCTCTCGATTTGGAGACGGCTGATGCTCATGGCGCTTGGCCAGTTCGCGTTCGAGATCGGCACCGCGGCGTACCAGGAGCTCGCGCGGAAGACCGAATGGCGGCACGCCGAGACCCCGCGCTTCGGCGCGCGGCCGGCGAGCCAGTATCTAGGCCCGGGCGCCGAGACCATCTCGCTCAAGGGCGTCATCCTGCCGGGTCTGTCGGGCAAGCATTCGGCGATCGCCACCCTGCGCGCCTTGGGGGACGAGGGTGATGCCCTCCCGCTGGTCGATGCGCAGGGCCTCGTCCACGGCGACTTCGTCATCCTCTCGATCGACGAAAGCCACAGCCACTTCATCGATACCGGCCAGGCGCGGCGCGCCGACTTCGCGATCGAACTGAGGCGAGTGGCATGACCGATCGGAGCATTCCGTTGGCAATGCGAGATACGGGCGATCGGATCGCTTTCCGGGGTGTCGACCAAGGGACAATGCGGACAGCTTACCGCTGCTCTGCCGATTGCCAGTGCGGTCACAAGCTCGAGGACGTGTCGCTCGCGGGCCTCCGCGACCAACTCGCGCTCCACGTAATCTCCTGCTCCGGTGTGAGCTAATCCGATGGCCGCGCTCCAGAACCGCGCCGACTACCGCCTGTCGCTCGAGGGACGCGATCTCTCGCCCGGCAGCCCGAACACCTTCGCCGAGATCCTGCGCGAGAAATTCCTCGAGACGATCTCGCCGCGGCTGATCTCGCTGAGCTTGCGCGAAACCCGCGGCGGCGAAGCCGACACGCTGGATCTCGTGCTGCACGATCACGACGGCGCGCTCGAGATCCCGCAACCCGGTGCCGTGCTCTCGCTCTCGCTGGGATGGGCGGATGGTCCCGACGTCGAGAAGGGCCTGGTCGACAAGGGCCGCTTCAAGGTCGACGAGGCTTCATGGGAGGGCCCGCCCGACATCGTCACGATCCGCGCCCGCTCGGCCGACTTCACCGCCAGCTTCGACAAGCGCCGCGAGCGCAGCCATGTCGCGACGACGCTCGGCGCGATCATCCGCGACATCGCCGGCGCCAGCGGATTGGCCGCGAAGATCGATCCCGCCCTCGATGCGCTCGAAGTCGAGGCGATCGAGCAGGACGAGCTCAGCGACGCCGCCCTGCTTCGCAGCCTCGGCCGTCGCTACGATGCCGCGGCCACCGTCAAGAACGGCACCCTGCTGTTCCTGCCGATCGGCGGCGCCGGCAGCGGCGCAATACCTGCGGGCACCCTCACCCGCCGCAGCGGCGATCGCTACCGCTACCGCCGCGGCGAGCGCGGCCAGTTCGCCGGCGTCGAGGCGCGCTGGCATGACAAGAAGACCGGCGAGCGCCAGACGGTGGTCGTCGAATCGGTGCGCGGCGTCGGCGGCTCGGGTTCGCGCGGGCCCAAGCGCCTCAAGCGGATCTATGCCACGGAGAAGTCCGCAAAGGCGGCAGCCCGCAGCTCGGCCGCAAAGATCGACCGGGCTCAGGCCGAGTTCGAGATGGAGCTCGCGCTCGGCCGGCCCGAGCTCTACCCCGAGCGGCCGATAGTGCTGACAGGTTTCAAGCCCGAGATCGATGCGCGCAGCTGGCTGATTGCCGAGGCCGAACACACGCTCACCGCCGACGGTGGTCTTAATACGCGTCTGAAGCTGGAGCCAAGACGATCATAGCGAACGGGCTCCGATCCGACCCGACTTCAAATCAATAAGGAAGGAAAGCTAGTCCCCTAACTCGCTCACAAAATCCAAAATATGGATTCGGGCTAACTTGCCGTTCTTGTAGCCTTGGCGTGCGAGAACTGCGATGCGGGCGCGTTTTTGCGCAGCCAGAGTGTAGGCGTTCCCGTCCTCCAAGAAATGCGGATCCTTAACCTCTGCCATTAAGAAACCATCTTCGGCTTCAGGATTCTCGATGCTTAATCCGCTTGTATGATATTTGAAGCCGTCGGTCGTGTAGATTTCTTGCCGCGGTGTCTGCCAATCTACCTTTTGAGAATCTCGAATTTCCTCTGCATCTGTCAGAGTAACGATGCTGGGCGGAGCGCTGCCAGCGACGAACTTCGCACGCTCAACGGACTCGCCGACGGGAGCGACAAAGTTGGCTGCAGCTGGACCGTTCGACAGAATAGCCCGCCGAAATAGGTCCTGCATACCGATGGTCTCCGCGTGTCGGCGCGCGTCAAAATCATCGAGGGCATTTAACGAATTTTCGTGCATCTTCGAAGTGGCGGCCAGTGCGGCTTCATGCATGTCAGCCATCTTGCTAATCGCGAGGTCCACCGACTTGCTCTCCCCTTTGAAGTGATCGAGAACGGCCTGGACATAATAACCGACGATGTCCGGACCGATTGCGGCTAGGATCGGTATCCCGAACCCCAGCACCTGAGACGCCTCCTGCAAAATTTGCGGCGCGCCATAAGAGCTCGCATAGCCCTCCTGAGCCTTGAGCAACATCGGCGACTTTTCACCGCGTCTTGGCAATCTCTGAAGAGAGGCAATAATGAGACAGTCCGAGACCATCCGGTCCAGCCCCTGAAGAGACTGGCCATATAGCCTTGCTTCGATTGTATGATGCCTTGCGTCGCCGCCCTCATACTTAAGTAAAATCTCGAAGTCCGACATATCCAAGCCCCCGCCATCACCCCCCGTACGTTAAACGCCTCAGTGCTAGCATTAGCTGCTTATCGAAAAAGTGTCGGTCAATATCGTGGGGTTCGTAAGGATCCTTACGCGACTTTTTCCCCGCCCGTTCAATGTAAACCTCAGCGCCGCCCAAACGGAGAAAAGATATGTGTAGGTCAACAGGGTCTTGAGAAAAAGCATCACCTAGTGACAAACGAACGCAGTAATCTCCCACCAAGAGAATGTCAGGATTTGGAGAGATTCGGGGTTCATCGAACCCATAGTCACGATCCTTCATCCGTTCGTTGATATCCCGAATTGCCGCTCGAAAAACCATTTGGTTGCCGGTGAACGCTCTCTCTGTCGCCTCCTTTCGCCTTTCCTGTTCCAGCCCCTTTCTTTGTTCAGCCTCAGCCAAAGCTTTGTCGGCTTTCAATTTTTGGTCCACTTGACTCAGAATTTCATCCAGCTCGTCTGCCATCAGCTCGCCCCCAGCCCGCCCTCAGGAATATCGATCTCGGTCAGCCGCCATCCCAGCCCGTCCCGCTCGAACACCAGCCCGGGCACCTTCTCGCCTGCCGGTGCGACCGGTCGCGCGGTGAAGCTGCTGATGCCGTCACGCTCGATCGTCCAGTCGTCGACCTGCTCTTCTTCCGAAACAGGCGCATCCGTACCGGGCTCGGCGAACCGTCCCTCTTCGATCAGCCGCGCCATTCCGTCGGCGGTCACCATCCCGTCGATCATGGGGTCGATCATCCCAAGCATCATCATGCCGCCGAACGCGCCGAAGCCTTCGGTCTCTTCGGAGGCGATCTGGGCCATCATCTCGGCCTTGAGCTGGGATTTGAGCGATTCTCGCACTGCCGGAAAGTCTATGTTGTCTTCGAGGGCATCCGCGTCGCCCTCACTCGCTGCGTCGCGCAGTTCGCTCATCGCGTAACCGGGCGAAGCGAAATACCAGGCCGCGCTCCCCGCGATCAGCACAGCGGCTGCGCCTGCGATCCATGCATTCTTTTTCACGATGTTACCCCCCAGGTTACTTCCTAAAGCCGTCCGAACGTCCCCACGACCCGGCCGATGATATGCAGCTCGCCATCGGCCGCGTGATTGTCGGGAACCAGCGGATTGTCCGACAGGATCGTAATCCCCTCTCCGCTCGCCCGCAGTCGCTTGATCATTCCCATCTCGCCAATCGCGCAGGCCCAGATCCGGTCGTCTATGTTGAGATTGATCGCGGCGCGGTCGATCAGCACCAGGTCGTTTGGGCCGATCGTCGGCGCCATGCTGTCGCCCACCCCTTCGGCGATCATCAGATCGGTAACCCGCGATTTGGTGAAATGGCGAATAAACGCCAGCGGGAATTCCTCGTGTCGCACCTCGGGACTGTGCTCGAGGAAGGTTTCGCCCATGCCATAGGCTAGGTCCAGCATCGCGACCTGGACCACGTCCTCGCGCGGCGGAGCCGGAAGCGGGGCATTGGCGTGGGGATCGTCAGTCTCGCCCTCGAGGTAGTCTGGGGTCGTCTGGAGAACTCGAGCGATCTTCCCGATCCGACCGCTGGATCGCGACTGGCCGACGATTAGCTTGTGTATCGTTTGCTGCGAAACACCGACTTCGCGACCGAGGGCCGATTGGCTCAAGCCAAGCGCCTCCATCCTTTCGAGAATTCGGTCACCGAGTGTCATTTGCTCACGCTACAGCGAAACGTGTAGCCACAAAGGGACGAATAGGTGTTGCTCCCTTAACCCGTTTAGGTGTAGGCCCCGAATCATGGAGACAGCCACCCCTCGCGAAATCCTTACCCCGCCGGGTGCCTTGGCTCTCGCCGTAGACCGCATCGGCGGTCAGTCTGCGTTGGGGCGTCTGGTTGAGGTTTCCCAGGCGTCGGTTTGGCGCTGGCTCGAAAAGGGCAAGCCACTTCCGGCCGAACACGTCCTCAAGGTCGAAGCCGCCACGGGTATTTCCCGCCACGATCTTCGGCCCGACCTCTATCCTCGCGAATCCTTCCCCCCGCCTGCCGACGCGACTCTCCCTGCCGGTACCCCAACCGGTAAAGCTTCGGCAGTCCCTGGTGCCCCGTCTGCCCATGCCGCTCATCCTACACACCCGGATGCTGCGCGCACGTGCGATCGGGGCACCACTTTGCAACTCGGCGAGGTGCTTTCATGACCGGCGAACCGAGACACGAGCGACCCCAGCCGGACGTCCAAGAAGCGATCGGCAGCAACTCCCCAGCGGACCGCGAACTGCGGATGCGTTGCCTCGTCGAGGCGCGCGAGCAGGCTCGCTACGATTGCACAGGCTTTCCAGACATAATCTATCGTGCCCGCCTTAACGCGCGCTTTGTTCTGGAGGGCACGACGCCGGTGATAACTCTAAAGCAGCCTGAGCCCGCCCCAGACATTCGATCACAGGTGGAGACTGCGATCGAGGCCAAAGTTGGCCGACCGGCTACGCCTTTTTCGGACGAGGCTCGCTGATGCTCTCGCCCACGATCTTCTCGAGCTCTGCGAGCCTTCCGTCGATCACGCCACCAATTACGGTGTTCGCGAGGGTGTCTCCTTCATTCGGAACCTCGCGCATCACTTCGACCACTTTCCGGACATCCGCAGCATCGAAGGTTTCTTTCAAGGCAAGTCGCGCACAGATCGCTAAAACGCCCTCGATCGCGGCGGCGCTGACCGTGCTCAGGTCCGCAATGACGTCGGCAAGACCCTGTGGCTTTGAATTCTCTTCAGGCATTTTTGATGCTCTTTCGTCGGAGTGTGGAACCACGACGATAGCGCGGCGGGCTGCGGCGGCAAGCCGCGCCCGCCGCGCTCCCCCGGTTGCTGGAGCGTGCGCATGACCAAGCGCCGCGCCGCCCTCACCTACGAGCTTGCGCTCACCAAGGTCGCCGGCCTGATTGGATGGCCGCTATGCGCGGATATCCTCAAGGTCGCCGAACGCACGGTGCGCAACTGGTCGGATCCGGACGCCGCGGCGAACATCCGCATCGATGCGGCCGAGGCGCTTGATCTGGCCTACCAGCAGGCCGGCGGTACCGGGGCTCCGTTCCTCGAAGTCTACGCCACCCGCCTCAAGGCCGCGCTGGTCGACTGCCTGGGCTCCGCCCAGGCCATCGCCGACGCCGCGGCGTCTGCGGCAAAAGAGGGTGGCGAGGCAGTGGCCGCAGCGATCCGCGCCGCCCGTCCCGACGCCACCGACGCCGACTATGCCGACGCCGAGCGCGAGATCGAGGAAGCGATCGAAGCCAAGACCGGCGCGCTCGCCGCCATCCGAAACCGACGCCGCGCGGAACGTGGCCTTCTCGAGGAGACGCTGTCGTGATCCCGCCCTCAAGTAGCAAAGCGTTAGGGAGCAAAGCCCCCGCCGCGAAAGCCAGTACCCGCCCGCCCTATCTCAACGCGGTCGCCTGCCCGCATTGTCTCGAGCCCGCCCGGGTACGCAGCAGCAAGCAGGTGACCTCGCTGATCCGCCAGCTCTACCTGCGCTGCACCAACGACGAGTGCGGTCATGTCTTCGGCGCCGACATAACCATCACTCACACGATCTCGCCCAGCGCCTGCCCCGATGCCGAGGTGATGCTGCGCCAGGCGCCGCCGCGCCGCGCTGCTGCGATCAACGACAATCCGCCCCTGCCCGCGACGGTAGTGGCGAACGACAACCCCGCGAACGACCAGCCTGACCGCGGCCCGGAGGTGCCGTTGCGTCACGCCGCGAACGATGACGACGGTCTCGCGGAAGCCGTCTCTATCGGCTCCTGATCCCGCCGCCGCTTACGATCCCGGCGGCGATCCTCGGGGGCGGGTCGCAGTGGAACTCCGCCCGCCCCCCTTTTTCTCAATCCGCCTCGAGCGTCATCCGGTCCGCGAAAACCGCGCTTCCGGAGTCGCTCTCCCTTGCCCGGAGAATGCTCGTGAATGCCCCCATGATCATGCCGCCCCAGATCACCCGCGCCAACCCGCTTGCAGCGCCTCTCGCCGCGCGCCGTGCCGTCCGTCGATCCGGTCGCGAGACCGCGGGCGCCTACATGCGCCGTTGCCGCGAACGGGCGGGCCTCACGATCGAGGAATGCGCGGCGAAGATCGCGGGTCAGCAGAACGATCGCTGCCATGCGCGCAACGATCTCGAGCTGCTCGAGGACGATCGGCCCGGCAATTATTACCGCCTCGCCCGCTCGCTCCACGATCACCGCGTCTTCGGCTTCAGCATGACCGTGTTCCTCTCGCTCGTCTCCGCAACTGCCGACGCCGGGCTCGACGAATGGGCCGGCGCATGACGCTCGAGCGCTGCCAGGCGGTCATCGCACAGACCGGCGTCCTCGCCCTCGCGGCGATCGCCCTGCTGGTGATCGACAACGTGTTCTTCGCGATCGCGGTCGACGCGGCCGGAGCGCGGTGATGCGCGGGCCGCAGCAAATCGAGGATCCGGACCGGGAGGAAAATCTCGGCTTCTTCGCAGCCGCCCTGGTCACACTCGCCGTGCTGCTTGCCGCCGGCGCGATCGGCGCCCTCTCTGCTTTGGCTGCGAGCGCGCTGCGCTCCGCCGAAGGTGCCCCGCCGGCAGTCCAGGCCGGCGGAGCGCTCCCGTCACCGAACGAACCGACAACGGAAGGACCGTCCCAATGACCGATACCGTTCCCCTGAACAAGCTCGTCCTGAGCCCGCGCAACGTGCGCAAGACCAACGGCGAGGAAGACATCGCCGGCCTCGCCGAAAGCATCAAATCGAAGGGCCTGCTGCAGAACCTAGTCGTCTCGCCGGCTGCCGAGGGCAAGCTCTACGAGGTCGACGCCGGCGGTCGCCGCCTGCGCGCGCTGCAACTGCTCGCCTCGCGCAAGGATCTGGCGAAGAACTGGCCGGTCCCGGTCAAGGTGATCGCGCCCGACGCCGCGACTGAATCCAGCCTCGCCGAGAACCTGCAGAAGATCGCGATGAACCCGGCCGACGAGGTCGAGGCCTTCGCCACGATCGTCGAAGGCTACGAAGCCAACGGAATGGCGAGCCCCGGTGAGCGCATCGCCAATTGCGCACGCCGCTTCGGCGTAACCGAGCGCTATGTCGCCCAGCGCCTCGCTCTCGCTGCCCTCGCTCCCGACATTCTCGATGCGCTGCGCGAGAACCGTATCACGATCACCGCGGCCACCGCCTACGCCTCGCACCCCGAACAGGCCGAGCAGCTCAAGGTCTTCAAGGCGCATGAGAAGAAGGCCGGCACCTACGGCAAGCACGATCCGCGTGAGATCAAGGATGCGCTCAAGGGCCGGATCTACCAGATCGATCACAAGCTCGTCCGCTACATCGGTCTCGACGCCTGCCGCGCCGCCGGCGGCGAGATCGCCACCGACCTGTTCTTCGAAGACGACGAGCGGGACGTCGTTCTCAACCCCGCGCTGGTCGATGCACTCGCCACCGAAAAAGGGGAAAGCGAGGCCCAGATTCTGGGGCAGCGCGCGGGTTGGCTCGACGGCACCCTGAAGTCGGTGACCGCCGGATCATGGACGGTGCCGAAGCCGCCGAAGGGCTACGACTCGAAATGGGGCAATCCCGAGGAAATTCCTGCCGAAGAACGCGCAGAAGGCATAGCGCTCTATGTGATCAACGACGATGCTCAGCTCGAGATCGACAAGAGCTACCACTTCCGTGCGATCGCCCAGAATTCCGATGTCGGCAAACCGAAGCGCAGCCAGGCGGAGCTCGACGCAGAGTATCAGGCTCAGCGTCGGCAGGCGCAGCTTCGCTACCGCGCCGCCCGTCTCGCCGTACCAAAGGTCGCCGGCACCCCTCTCGAAGGCCGTGCGTACTGGCCGATCGAGCAGCGCTGGATCGAGCCGTATCAGGAAGACGGCGAGGGCAACGTGGTCGTCGCTCTGCTGATCAAGGTGCCGATCAACGAGCTCGAACAGCAGATGGCGGAAGCCGAGCGGCGCTACGAGCTCGAGCAGAAGGAGCTCGCCGAGGAAGCTGCGCTTGCCGAGGCGTCCGAAAGTAACGAACCGGACAGCGAGGATCTCGACCCGGACGCAAACGACGCGGCCCCTGACGAGCTTGAGAACGCCGAGCTGGAGAGCGCCGGTGCCTGACACCCTGCCCCTTCCGCTCAACTGCACCACGCGCGAAGCCGGGCTCATCGCGATCGGGGAGCTGGCGGTCACCCGCCGGCTCCCCACCGCGACGGTCAAGCGCATCAATCCCGGTTGCCTGCTGTGGATCCGCGAGCCTTTCCGTCTGCCCAACACTGCGGCCGAGCTGTCGCCCAGCCAGTACGTCTCGACCCGTCACCATTCGTCGGCACAAGCCTTCGTGCATTACGCAGCCGATGGCCCGGCCCCGGGCTCCTACGGCACGATGCGCTTCGCGCGAGCGATGCCGCGCGAGCTCTCGCGCGTCGTCCTCACCGTATCGGGCATCCGCCTCGAGCGGCTGCAGGCGATCGACGATCAGGGTGCACAGGACGCCTGCTTCCGCGACCGCGCAGCCTTTGCCGCCGCCTGGGACGAGATGGTCGGCAAGGGCATCCGCACCGAGGATGCCGATCGATGGGAGGGCAATCCCACCGTGTCCGTCGTCGAGTTCACGTTCGAGCGGCGCAAGATCGCCGCGGCCGAGCAACGCCAGGCGGAGTTCGCCTGATGCGACTGCGCCGCACCCCTCTACAACCGAAAGGAGCGAACCATGGCTGAGGCCACCGACGACCGCCTGCGCCTGCTGATCGAACGCGTCGAGCGGCTCGAGGAAGAGAAGAAGGGCATCGCTGACGATATCCGCGACGTCTACGCCGAGGCGAAGGCGGTCGGCTACGACAGCAAGATCATGCGCCAGATCGTGCGTCTGCGGAAACTGCGGCCCGACGATCGGTCCGAGCAGGAGACTATCCTCGAAACCTACAAAGCCGCGCTGGGGATGGGGTGATGCCCTCAATCACCGTAACTCAAACCGCACATCGCCTGCCCGCTACTCGCCCGCTACCGCGCGGGACGAGGATCGACCTGTCTTTGGTGCCGAGCTCCATGGAGCAGCTGGCGGCCAGCTGGAAGTCGACGCCGGTCTGATGAGCGCAAAAGACGACCACGACATGGACCGCCTGGCAGAACAGGTGGCGGAAGGACGTTCGATCACGCACGCCGCCTCGCGCCTAGGCATGCCAGCCTGGCGCGCCGAATTCCTCTGGCATCGCATCGTCGCGCGCTTGGGACCGCAGGCCGATGCCTGAGCCCCGCCGTACCAGCGTCATCGATGACAGCCCTGCGGGTTTATGGCGCGCCGCGATCGCCCGCCGCGACGGCAAGCGCGCCACCTGCGCGGCCTGTCACCAGTCCATCTGCAACCATTCCGATCTCGAATATCAGGGGCTCGTACCGCCCCGGGAGCAATCATGAGCGACCGTCTTCTCCGCCGCCCGGAAGTCGAACAGGAAGTCGGGCTGAAGAAGTCCGCGATCTACGAATACATGGCCGAAGGGACCTTCCCGAAGCCCGTGCGACTCGGCCGCCGCGCCGTCGCCTGGCGCGCCTCCGAGATCGAGGAATGGAAGGCCACGCGCGCACCCGCCTTCGCCTGATCAAGGTGCTTCGCCGCATGCTCGAGGGGGCATCGCTGGGGGCATCGTCACAACCCACCAAAACCAAAAAGCCTAGAACTCAGGGATTAAATCGATGCAGCTACCGTCCAACTCGGGGAGCCAACCGCTGTTCCACAGCGGTTCAAACAGGTCCGTAAACCCTTGCAAATGCACGGTTTTCAAAGCGTCCCCCGCCGGGGTAGGCGACAATGTCGCTATCACGCCGGCGTCGCTCGGCCCTATCGTCGGCATAAGCCCTTGCGGTGTCAACTCAACGACATGCGTGACGAAACGTCCGAGGCGGCGGAGCGGTTCACCGTGATCGATTCCATCCGCGCGGCCTGCGGCGGGCTCGAACAGCAGATCCTCTAGCTGCCTGCATCGGAGATCGAAGGGTTCGATGTCCGCGCGGCGCACCACTGGTCGGAGCGCGTCCGATGGCAAATATTTCTCACCTGCCCCTTGCGAACGAACCAAGCGGCAGCGAAACGATCGCTATGGTGCAGAACGGGCAAACTCGGCGCGGCGCGATCGGCGCCCTCGTATCCAGTCTTGCGGCACCACATGTCGCGGCATCGACACTGGCCCTTGATCAAGCCGCAGACCCTGTTCTGCCGGCCAACATCTTCATTGATGTGACCCTGGCCACCGCGGAGGCGGCTGTCGCTATTGGAACGACGTTCAAGATTGTCGAAACCGCTACGGGCCAGGCGACCATCTACAAACGAACCGGCAGCGGTTCGACAGAGCTGTATTCCGAAGCCACTACTGCCGCTCTAGCCTCGTCCATCGGCACCAAACTTGTGCGGGGCAAGCTAGACGCCGAGGCGGCAAAAGTCCGCAGCCAGGCGGAGAAAAACGCCGACTTTGTCAATGTGCTCGATTTTCTCGACGATAGCACGTCATTCACTGCCGCACTTGCGGCGGCATGCGCCGTTTCTCTGGTCGTCCGCCTTCCAGAAGGTGAGTTCGAGGTCGAAGGCGACGGCTGTCCGGTTAGGCGCGGTCAGATCATCATCGGCGCAGGAAGTGGCGGGCCGACTACGGGAGCCAAAACCCGCCTTTTCAACAACACGCCGGGCGGTTCGATTTTCTATTACGGGAATGACACTTCAGCCGCTACCATCAAGGCGCCTGAGTTCTACGACATGGCGCTCGAAGCCGACTATCCAGTCCGCTATAACAACGAAACCACTGCTATTATCGGCGATCAGCCAGATGATACGAATTGTCCACCGCTGAACCGTGCGGTTGTAATGGGGTGTGCTTTCTTCGCTCGGGTTTACGGAACGGGTCGCGCTATCAGCGCAACCCGCTGCTTCGATAGCCTCTTCACACAGAATTATATTGTGGGCTTTGATACCAACATTCTGCTGTGGTCGTGCGACATCAATATGGTTTGGAACAACCGCAGCCTACTTGCGAAGTCCTATCACATTCTCGACTGCGGAACACATACGCACGGCTCGCAGAACCTTATTTTCCATAATGATTTGCTGGACATGACCAGCACTGCGGGGACCTTCGTCAAGTCCAGCGGTCGTCACTCGCGTGTAATCGACAACTATCTTGAGCATGTGCCCGGCAGAGACAACAACGCCGCCACCGTCCAGGGCTTCATTGACTTCTCGCCGATGGGCCAGCCTAATTTCAACGGACAGGGGGCAGGCAGTTCACACACTGCTATCGCTAGAGACAATCGCATCGACGGGATGCAGCACGCTACCGACTTCATCTACCGCGCGAAGATGGAGGGCCGTGCCTATCTCGAAATCTCGGACGTAGGCACCACCAGCGGGCCTCGGTCAGCTCCTGGCCTCGTCCTGGTCGATGCTGCTGGCAACAATGTCGATGAATTCCCTGTCCGGTTCAACGGAACCAACGGCACAAAGCTGCTGATCGAGGGCGACATTTTCGATCAGTGGGATGGCTTCAGGACCACCAGGAAGCAGAGCCTCACCGTTGACGGGACCAACATTGGCCAGTTCGGTTCAGAAATAATGAGGAACAACGCCCATCTGTTCCTGCGCCAGCGACACGACGGTTTCATCTTCAAAAAGGGATTCGACTCCGTTTTTGAATTGACGGACCATAGGGCGCTTGAACCAAGCACCAAATACTACGCCGAGATCGTGGTCGAAATGGTCGCGGGAGCGGAAACCTTACGGGTCGGGCATTGCGCAGGGGGCATTAGCTCGGCCCTGACTGATTACGCTCTGACAACCGCGCGCACCCGGATCGTTCGTACATTCACGACCGGGGCTGCGGGCGCGGGGCGCAACGGCCTGTATTTCCGGCGCAGCAATACAGGCGGCGGAAACAGCGATATCAAGTTCCGCCAGGTCAGGATGTTCAAGGCCGCCGATGTCGGCAATCTGGCTACACCCGGACCGCGCCAGCCCGCAGTCGGTAGCGCTGCCGTGTCTGTCGCGGCCCCCACGAAAGCCGAATTCGATGCTCTGGTCGGGAAGTTCAACCTTCTTCTGGCGCGCATTGGCATTAACGGATCCGGGATCACTGAGGACGAGGGGTGATGCATGAAAAGGGCAGCAAAGCGCAGATGCTTATAAAATAGCCGGTTGGCGCGATCGCGACTTCGGTTCCGCAGCGCTGATAGGCCTCGGAGTTTCGCTGGCTATCTTGATCAGGGCGGATCCGATGATGAAGAAAGGCTGCCCGTGTTGTAACGCCCCGCCGTTACAACAGCACCCCCGCGCACTGGCGGGCGGCTCGCGGCACAGTGCCGCGCTATGGCGAGCAACAACCAACCGCATGACGAAGAGCCGGTCGACGCCGGAGCGATCGTACGCATCGGTCGTATCGCCGCGGTCGATCTCGCCGCCGGCACGGTTATCGTCGAAGCCGGCGAAGTCCGCACTGCCGCGATTCCATTTTCTGCCGGCCGCGCAGGCAAGACCCGCGTCTGGTCGCCGCCGAGCGTGGGCGAACAGGTGCTGCTGCTGTGCCCGGGCGGCGACATCGAGGGCGCTATCGCGATCGGCGCCATCGCCCAGAACGCTTTCCCGCTGGCCGGATCCACGCTGCGCGAACTGATCGCATTCGAAGACGGTGCGCTGATCGCCTACGATCCGGAAGATCACCAGCTCGATATCCTCCTGCCGGCAGGCGCGAAGATCCGCATGGTCGCGTCCGCCGGTGTCGAGATCGAGGGCGATGTTTCGATCACCGGCGATTTAGCGATCGAGGGCAATGCGACGATCACTGGCAAGCTGACGGCCGAGCAGGACGTCCTCCGAGGCGGCAAGAGCCTCAAGAGCCACAAGCATGGTGGCATCCAGTCAGGCAACGGCCTGACAGGGGAGCCGCTCGCGTGAAGGGCATGAGCTCAACCACCGGGCAGGCGCTCGAGGACGATGCCTGGATTGCCCAGGCGGTCGCCGACGTGCTGCTAACGCCGATCGGCACCCGCGTGATGCGCCGCGACTATGGCTCGCTCCTGCCCGCGCTGATCGACCAGCCCCTCAACGATGCCACCGCGCTGCAGATATACGCCGCAAGCGCCGGCGCCCTGCGCCGCTGGGTGCCCCAGCTCACTCTTACTCGCTGCAAGCTGATCAAGGGTGAAGGCGGAACCGCCGAGCTCGAGATCGAAGGCCACCGCGCGGATCTGCCGAAACCCAACAGCTTCATGCGGCTGACCCTGCCGCTCCCCCGCCTGAACTGACCCGTGCTCAAGTAGCGAAGCGATAGCACAAGAAACAAACTCCCGCGCTCAAGCAGCGACGCGATAGCGCAAAAACAAGGACCCATCCCATGCTCCACGGCATCCGAGTCAATGAACCCGTCACCGGCGCCCGCTCGCTCCAGCTGGTCGCGACCGCCGTGATCGGCATGGTCGCGACCAGTTCCGCCGTGGCTCCCGAGGATCAGGCGGCGATCGATGCTGCCTTCCCGCTCGATCGCCCCGTCCTGGTGACGGACATCCGAGCCGCGTTCGGCGGCGGCGCTCCTCACTCGCCCAGCAGCAACCGCAGCCCCACCCACAAGGTGAGCGCCGCGGTCAGCCAGCGGATCCAGTGCCTGGGCAGCAGCCGAACCGCCAGGAGGCTGCCGATCTGCCCGCCGATCGCCACCGCCAGCAGCAACGGCAGGCCGAAGGCGATCGCGGTCTCGAACCGTTCGATCCCGCCCTTGAGCAATTGTCCGGCCAGGCCGAACAGCGAGTTTATCAGGATGAACAGGCTCGCGGTGGCGGCGATGGCGCGCGCGTCACGCCAGCGCATGAGGTGGAGCAGCGGCGCGAGGAAGATGCCTCCGCCGATGCCCACCAGGCCGGCGAGATAGCCGAGCGGTACCGCGGCAAAGGGAACCAAGCGCGCCAGAACACCGGGCTCGCCCGCCCGCGTGTCGCGCACCGGGATCAGCAGGGTCAGGCCGGTCAGCACCAGGCTCGCGCCCAGCAGCAGCAGGAAACCGCGCTCGCCGATCGGCGTGAGCCCGCCCAGCAGCGCTGCGGGGGCCGCAAGCGCCGTCAGCGCCAGCGCCCCGCGCCAGGGCGTGATGCCCGCATGCGCATAGCGAATGCTGCTGCCCGCCACGACCACCACATTGCACGACAGCGCGATCAGCGGGAGGATGCGGTAATCGGTCCCCGCCAGCGCCAGCAGCGCGTTGTAGGTCGACCCGCCACCGAACCCGACCGAGGCATAGAGCAGCGCGGTCGCGAAAAAGGCGGCGGCCAGCCAGAGCATCACGCCGCCCTATCGCGCTCGCCGCGGGGCGTCAGGCCCGCGCGGTCATCGCGCCGTGGCAATGCTTGTACTTGTTTCCCGAACCGCAGGGGCACGGTGCATTGCGGCTGACTTCCATGCCGGCATAGGGATTGTCGGACCCCGAGCCGCCGCTGCCGAAAGCGGCGCGCGGGCTGCCCGCGAGCGAACCGAACAGGCCCGCCTGACGGCTCGAGCCGTCGCCATCGTTGGAATTGTCCAGACCGGTGAGCGGGTCGATATGGCCGGTGAGGAAATCGGGCAGATCGGGCAGGCTGCCCTGCGGCATCGGCTCGGGCTCGCGCACGTCGAGCTTCATCAGCTTGGTCGTGACATCCTCGCGCAGCGTCTCGAGCAGACGCTCGAACAGGCCGAACGCCTCCTGCTTGTACTCGTTGATCGGCTGCTTCTGGGCATGCGCGCGCAGACCCACCACCTGGCGCAGCGCGTCGAGCGTGGCGAGGTGCTCCTTCCAGTGGTGGTCGAGCGTCTGGAGCAGAACGCTCTTCTCGATGCTGCGCCACATCGAGGGATCGACGCGGGCCATCTTGGCATCCATCCGCTGATCGACCTCGGCGCGGACCCGCTCCTCGATGATCTCGGGCTCGACGGTGTCCTCCTCGAGCCAGGCATCGAGCGGGAGGTTCAGACCAAGCACCTCGTCGAGCCGGGTCTTGAGCTCGTCGATCTTCCACTGCTCGGGATAGGAGCCGGGCGGGCAGGCTTCCTCGACCAGCGAATTGATCGTGTCGTAGCGCATGTCGAGGACGACCTCGTCCACCGTCTCGCTGTCCATGATCTCGGCGCGCTGTTCGTAGATGACCTTGCGCTGGTCGTTCATCACGTCGTCATACTGGACGACGTTCTTGCGGACCTCGTAATTGCGCCCTTCGACCTTCTTCTGCGCGGTCTCGATGGCCTTGGAGAGCCATTTGGAGCCGATCGCCTCCCCGTCTTCGAGATTGGAATTCATCATCTTGGAAAACAGCGTGTCGGGGCCGAAAATGCGCAGCAGGTCGTCTTCGAGGCAGAGGTAGAAGCGCGACAGGCCGGGATCGCCCTGGCGGCCCGAGCGACCGCGCAGCTGATTGTCGATCCGGCGGCTTTCGTGGCGTTCGGTGCCAAGGACGAACAACCCGCCCGCCTCGATCACGCGGTTCTTCTCGTCCTCGATCTCCTGCTTGATCCGCGCCACCGCCGCGTCGCGCTCGGGGCCCTCGGGCATGTCGCCGAGCTCGTCCTCGACGCGGAATTCGAGATTGCCGCCCAGCTGGATGTCGGTGCCGCGCCCGGCCATATTGGTGGCGATGGTCACCGAGCCGATGCGGCCCGCCTGCGCGACGATGCGCGCTTCCTTTTCGTGCATCCGGGCGTTGAGGATGGCATGCTCGACGCCCTCCTTCTCGAGGAACTGGCTGAGCAATTCGGACTTCTCGATCGAGACGGTGCCCACCAGCACCGGCTGACCGATCTCGTGCTTCTCGCGGATCGCCTTGGCGATGGCCTGGAACTTGTCCATCGTGTTCTTGTAGAACTGGTCGTCCTCGTCGATCCGCTGGACCGGCTTGTGGGTCGGGATCTCGGCGACGTTGAGCTTGTAGATGTCCCAGAATTCGGCCGCCTCGGTGGCGGCGGTGCCGGTCATGCCCGAGAGCTTGGGATACATGCGGAAATAGTTCTGGAAGGTGATCGAGGCGAGCGTCTGGTTCTCGGGCTCGATCTTGACGCCTTCCTTGGCTTCCACCGCCTGGTGCAGACCGTTGGACCAGCGGCGGCCCTCCATCATCCGCCCGGTGAACTCGTCGATGATGACGATCTTGTCGTCCTTGACGATGTAATCGGTGTCGCGCTTAAACATGATGTTGGCGCGCAATGCCTGGTCGAGATGGTGGATCACCAGCGTGTTCTCGACGTCGTAGAGATTCTCGGTCTCGAGCAGGCCGGCCTCGGAGAGCTTGGCCTCGATCGCGTCGGTGCCGTCCTCGGTCCAGGTGATGTTCTTAGACTTCTCGTCGGCCTCGTACCATTCGGGATCGAGATCCTTCACGATCGCGTCGACCGAAACATAGAGGTCGGACTTGTCCTCGGTCGGGCCCGAGATGATCAGCGGGGTGCGGGCCTCGTCGACCAGGATCGAATCGACCTCGTCGAGGATGGCGTAGTTGAAGGGGCGCTGGACCATCTGGCCGCGCTCGTGCTTCATGTTGTCGCGCAGATAGTCGAAACCGAACTCGTTGTTGGTGCCGTAGGTGATGTCGGCGTTGTAGGCGTCGCGGCGCTGGAACTCGTCGATATTGGGGACGATCACCCCGACGGTCAGCCCGAGGAAGCGGTAGAGCTGTCCCATCCATTCGGCATCGCGGCGGGCGAGGTAATCGTTGACCGTGATGACGTGGACACCCTTGCCCTCAATCGCGTTGAGATAGGTCGCCAGCGTGGCGACCAGCGTCTTGCCCTCACCGGTGCGCATCTCGGAGATCTCGCCGCGATGGAGGACGATGCCGCCGATCATCTGGACGTCGAAATGGCGCATGCCGAGCACGCGGACCGAAGCCTCGCGCACCGTGGCGAAGGCCTCGGGGAGGATCTGGTCGAGCGTCTTGCCCGAGGCGAGCTGTTCGCGGAACTTGTCGGTCTGCGCGGTCAGCTCCTCGTCGGAGAGCGCCTGGATCTGCTCCTCGAGCGCGTTGATCTGATCGACCGTCTTGCGCATCGAGCGGACGTAGCGTTCGTTGGACGAGCCGAAGACGGCTTTGGAGAGGGATTTGAGCATGGGCGCGGTCTCGCGATGAAATTTATGGAGGAATGCCCGGTCTCCTCAGGGGTACCGGGCGGAAAACGGGGGGCCGGGCGAGAGCGGATGTCCCGACCCGATCACGTCACGCGCGCCTATTCGTACGCGCGGTCGGCGCCGAAATGCACGGTCGGAATATAGATCCGGATCGGGGTGGCGGTGCGGCAGGGCGCGGGCTTCTCGCCGCGGGCGCGCTGCTGTCGCTGGCGCTCGATGCAGGCGCATTCCTCGCTGCGGTCCTTCTCGCAGGCCCGCTGGGACTGCTCGATCTGGGCCTCCAGCGCGCCGATCACCGAAGCCTGCGCAGGCGCGGAAACCGCGACAAGACCGGTCGCGATGGCCAGACAGGTGAGGAGGCGGCGTAGCATCGTGCGCCGTAAATAGGTTTTCCTGCCCAGCGCGTCCACCCCCGAAGCGCGTTTACCAGCCCGCGCATCCTTTCTAAGGGGCGGGGATGGACCTGACCCGCTCGCCGCTCGCCCGCCCCTTCCCCGACCTGCCCGCGATTGCCGGAGTCACGCTGCGCAGCGTGCGCGCGGGCTACAAGGCCTGGGACCGCGCCGATCTGACGCTGGTCGAACTGGTCGAGGGAACCGCTGTCGCGGGAGTTTTCACCAAGAGCGCCTGCGCCTCGAGCGAGGTCGAGATGGGCCGCGAGCAACTGCATCAGGGCACCGCGCGGGCGCTGGTGGTCAATGCGGGCAATTCCAACGCCTTCACGGGCTATCGGGGGCGCGAGGCGGTCGAGCAGATCGTGGCGCAGGTCGCCGAGGGGCTGGGTTGCGCGCCCGAACAGGTGTTCGTCTCCTCGACCGGGGTGATCGGCGTGCCGCTGCCGCGCGATGTCGCGCGCGCCGGCGTCGCGGCAGCGCTGGAGGCCGCGCCTTGCTCGTGGGAGCAGGCCGCCGCGGCGATCGGCACCACCGACACCTTCACCAAGGGCGCCGGCGCCAGCGCGATGATCGGCGAGACGCGCGTCGAATTTGCCGGGATCGTCAAGGGCAGCGGGATGATCGCGCCCGATATGGCGACCATGCTGGGCTATGTCTTCACCGATGCGCGGGTTGCGCCCGCGCTCCTGCAGGACATGCTCGCCAGGGCCAACGCCGCAACCTTCTCCTGCATCACCGTCGATGGCGACACCTCGACCAGCGACACGGTGCTGGCCTTCGCCACGGGCCGGGCTGAGCATCCCGAAATCCGCTCCTGGGACGATTCCGGAGCCGACGCGGTCTTCGCCGCGCTGCAATCGGTCTGCCGCGAGCTTGCGCATCTGGTGGTCCGCGATGGCGAGGGTGCGCGCAAATTCATCGCGGTGAGCGTGTCCGGCGCGCAGAGCGACGACAGCGCACGGCGGATCGGGCTGTCGATCGCCAACTCGCCGCTGGTCAAGACCGCGATCGCCGGGGGCGACGCCAATTGGGGCCGCGTGGTGATGGCGGTGGGCAAGGCCGGCGAACCCGCCGACCGCGATTCCCTGTCGATCGGCTTCGGCGGGGTCTGGGCGGCGCGCGATGGCCAGCCGCTGGCCGATTACGACGAGACGCCGGTCGCCCGGCATCTGCAGGGCGAGGAGATCACGATCAAGGTCGATCTCGGGCTCGGCGCGGGGCGAGCGACGGTCTGGACCTGCGATCTGACGCATGGCTATATCGACATCAACGCCGATTACCGCTCGTGAACACGCTCGACCGCGATATCCGCGCACTCATGCGCCGCGTCACCGAAACCGCGATCCTGCCGCGCTATCGCAATCTCTCGAGCGCTCAGATCATCGAGAAGGCCCAAGACGATCTGGTGACGGTGGCCGACCGCGAGGCCGAGGTGATGCTGACCGAGGGTCTCGCCGCCATCGACGCCTCGATCGCGATCGTCGGCGAGGAGGCGGCGCATGCGGACCCCACGGTTCTCGAAGGGCTGGCCGGCGACTGCTGGGTGATCGACCCGATCGACGGGACGCATAATTTTGCGCACGGCCGCGCGCCCTTCGGTATCCTGCTGGCGCGCTGCGCCGACGGGATCTGCCAGTCGGGCTGGATCTACGACTGTCTCACGGGTCGCTTCTGCTCCGCGCATGGAGGCCAGGGTGCTTTCGTGGACGGCGAACGGATCTCGGCGCGCACGACCGGCGAGACCCGGCCGGTCGCGGCGATATCGACGATCTTTCTCGATCCGGCGCAGCGCGAAGCCATCCGCGAGCATATCGCGCCGCATTACCGCCTCGTCGACGTCCCGCGCTGCGCCGCCGAGCAATATCCGCGGCTCGCGCTGGGCCAGAACGACGTCTCGCTGTTCGAGCGCACGCTCGCCTGGGATCACGCGGCCGGGGCGCTTTGGCTCAACGAGGCGGGCGGCAAGGTCGCGCGGCCCGACGGCTCGCCCTATCGCGTGGACGAGCCGGAACGCACGGGTCTGATCGGCGCGGCGAGCCCGCCCCTGTGGGACGAACTCGCCGCGCTCTATGCCAGAATGTCCTAGAGTTCGCCTTCGAGCCAGCTCTTGAGCTGGCCCTTGGGCGCCGCACCGCGCATCTGCGCGGCGGGCTTGCCGTCCTTGAACAGCACCAGATAGGGAATCGACTGCACGCCCATCTGACCGGGGACGCCGGTGTTCTCCATGATGTCCATCTTGGCGATGGTGACCTGCTCGCCCATCTCGTCGCTCAGCTCCTCGAGCGCGGGCGCGATCATCTTGCAGGGGCCGCACCATTCGGCCCAGAAATCGACCAGCACGGGCTTGTCCGATTCGAGGACATCGGTCTGGAAACTGGCATCGGTTACGGCGACGGTCGGCATGGTTGTTCTCCTATGGGGTTTGGCCCCTAATGCGGGTCATGTAGGCCCAAGCTGCGGTTACTCAACGGGCGGTAGCGCAAAGCTTTCCTGCGGAGCGGAAAACCGGGCTTTGTGGGCGGCGAGCAGATCGGCGGGAAGCGCAATCAGCTGCGGGGTCTGGGTGTAGAGCAGCGCTGCGCGGACCTCCCGACCGGGGTAGATCGCTTCGAGCGCCGCAACATAGGCGGCCATCTGGCGCAGCGCGTGATCGGGCACCTGATCGAGCGAGGATGGCGGGCGGCGCGCGGTCTTGAAATCGACCACGGTCACGCGCTCGGGTGTCACCAGCAGCCGGTCGGCCACGCCCACCACCACTTCGCCGCCGACCACCGCAGACAGCGGGACCTCCGCCAGTGCTTCCCGGCTGAAGATATCGCGGAATTCCTCCCCGTCCAGCACCGCCAGCGCGCGGTCGAGCATCTCGCTGCGCTCGGCCTCCGCGAGATCGGGCGCCTGCCGCGCGAGCCATTGCCCCGCCCTCGCCGCGCGTTCCGCTATCGGCACCTCGGGCAGCCTTTCGAGCAGCGCGTGGATCAGCACCCCGCGCTGCGCGGCGATCGCCGAATGTTCGGGCGGCAGCGGCGGATCGCTGCCCTCGACCTCGCCCAGCCCCGAGGGCGAGAGCGGTCGCGGGGGCCGCGCTTCGGCGGGCGGCGGGGTTGCGGTCCAGGCTGGCAGGTCGGGAGCGGATTGCTCGGCAGTACCGGCCTGGCGCGGCACCACCGTGCTGGCCGCGCCCCATTCGCGCCGCGCGCCCCAGATCGGATCCTCGAGCGGGTCGCCCTCGAACAGCCGCTCGAGCCGCGCATACCAGCTGTCCTCGTGCGGTGTGCCGCGCTTGGCCTCGCGCGGACCCAGCGAGCCGCCGATGAACAGCGCTTCCTCGGCGCGGGTCATCGCGACATAGAGCAGCCGCCAGTGCTCCTCCATCTCGGTGCGCGCCGCGATCTCGTGCGCTCTGGCGATCGGGCCGACGCGCTGTTCGGCCGAGAGCCCCGGCAGCGGCACCTTGTTGCGCGCGTCCGCGGGATCGACCAGCGCCAGCTCGCCCGGCGCATCGGGGCCGATCGCGGCATCGGCGAGGATCACGATCGGCGCCTGCAGCCCCTTGGAGCCGTGGACGGTCATCACGCGCACCTGGTCGCGATTGGCGCCCGCCTCGCGCTTGAGCTCGCCATCGCCGGCATCGAACCAGCGGATGAAGCCCTGCAGGCTGGCGGTGTGCGCGCTCGCATAGGCGTTGGCGGCGTTGAGCAATTCGTCGATCGGGTCGTTGGCCTCGGCGCCGAGCCGCGCCACCAGCCTGCGGCGCCCGTCGAAGGGCCCGACCAGCAGCCAGTGGAGCAGCGCCTGCGGGCTGTCGAAATCGGCGCGCCGCAGGATTTCGCGCATGGCGGCGACGGTGCGCGCGACCAGCGGATCGCCCGACTGGCGCAGATGCTCCCACAGGCGCTGCTGCTTTGGCCGGTAGCCGTGTTCGAGCAGCTGCTCCTGCGTCCAGCCGAGCAGCGGCGAGACCAGCAGATTGGCGAGGTTGAGATCGTCGAGCGGCTGCGCGGCGAAACGCAGCGCCGCCATCAGGTCCTTGACCCCCAGCGGGGCGCCCAGCCGCAGCCGGTCGACGCCCGCCACCGGCACGCCATGGGTGTAGAGCCGCGCGACGATCAGCGAGGCCAGCTCGCGCCGCTTGCGCACCAGGATCATGACATCCCCCGCGGTCGCGCGCCGCGCCTGGCCGGGCTTCTCGCCCTTGACCAGCGGGAAACCGGGGCCCTCGGGGTCGATCCAGCCACGGATCTGCTGCGCGATCCGATCGGCCATCCGCCGGTCATGTTTCGCGAGCCAGCCTTCGGACCCGTCCTCGTCCCCGTCGCGGATATCGGCCACGGTGTTCCACAGCGTCACCAGCCCGGGGCGGTCCTGCCCGACATGCGGTTCGGGCGCGCGCTTGAGCCCGAAGGACGCCGGGCCGATCGCCGCGATCGCCCTGTCGACGAAGCGCAGCACCGGGTCGGCGGTGCGGAACGACTGGCCCAGATCGAGATCGCGCAGGCGCCGCGGTTCGGGGGCATCGGGCATGGTATCCGCGCCCTGCCCGAGCCGCGCCATGTCCTCGGCGACGCGGCGCTGGGCGGAAGCGAAATTCTCCGGGCTGGTGCCTTGGAAGCCGAAGATCGCCTGCTTGTAATCGCCCACGGTGAAGATGGTGCGGATCGCATCGCCCTGCGCGCCCAGGCCGGAGAAGAAATCATCGGTCAGCGCGAAGATGATCGCCCATTGATCGGCATTGGTGTCCTGCGCCTCGTCGATCAGGATATGGTCGAAGCGGCGGTCGAGCTTGTAGCGAATCCAGTCGCCCATCGCGCTGTCGGCGAGCAGCGCGGCGGCGCGGCGGATCTGGTCGTCGAAATCGACCAGCCCCTCGCGCGATTTGGCCTCGTCCCACATCAGCGCGAATTGGCGCCCGGTCTCGAGCTGGGGGGCGAGGAAACCGGCCAGTTCGACCAGCGTGCGCCGCTCGGCGACCTGCGCGATCGCCGCGACGACCTCGGCGACCCGCCCACCGTATTCGGGATCGAGCTTCTCGAGGTTCTTGAGGCTCTTGGGCTCGCCCGTCTTGGTCAGCAGCGTACCGTAGAACCCGTCGAGCAGCGTAACGCGTTCGACCGGCCCCGCCGCGAGCCAGCGGTCGACGAAGTCGACGCAGGCCTGTCCGGTCTTGGTGCCCCATTGCGCGTTGCTCTCGCGGCAGGCGCGCAGCAGCGCCACCGGAAAGCCCTCGTCGGCGCAGGCCTGCGCCACCCAATGCTCGTCGGCGTCCGCGGGAATGCCCAGCAGACCGCAAACCCGCGCCTGCATCGGCGCCTGCCAGCCAGTGGGCCCGGTCCACAGCTGGATCGCCCCGGCGCAGCGCATCAGCCAGCGGCGCACCCCGTCGGGACCCTTGCGGCGGCTCATCTCGGCGATGGCGTCGAGCGTGCGGCGATCATTGCTCGCTTCGGCAGCGGTGAGCAGATCGCCCAGCACTTCCTCGCTCAGCAATTCGCGCTCGCGGTCCTCCATCGGCCTGGATCCGGGCGCGATCCGCGCTTCCTCGGGGAAGGCGGCGAGCAGATATTGCGCGAAGGCGTGGATGGTGTCGATCCGCAGGCCCCCGCCGGGGCTGTCGAGCACGCTGGCGAAGAGCGAGCGCGCGTGCGAGCGGGTCGCGGCATCGACCGGTGCGCCGAGATGCGTCAGCTCCTCGGCCAGCCGCGCATCGGGCAGCCGCACCCAGCGCGCCAGAACCTCGTTGACCCGCACCGCCATCTCGGCGGCACCGGCCTTGGTGAAGGTCAGGCAGAGGATGTCCGACGGCTCGACGCCCTGCTGCAGCAGCAGCCGCAGCACCCGCGCCGAAAGCACCTGCGTCTTGCCCGTCCCCGCCGAGGCCGAGAGCCAGACGCTTTCGCGCGGATCGACCGCGTCGCGCTGCGCGCCGGCGAGCGGATAGACCGCGCCGCTCATGCGCTTTCCTCCGTTTCTTCGTCGGCGAGCCTGGGCAGCCATTCCTCGAGCCGCATCAGCTGGTCGTAATCCGAATAGCCCGCATAGTCGGGATTGAACTTCGCGGTGAAAGGCTCATCGCCCTTGATCCAGTCGGCGATGGCGCCCCTGAGATAGCGTTCGGTCTCGGGGAGGAAGTCCTCGGGCGCGAGTCCGCTGCGCTTGTTGCCGAGCTTGAGCGGGGTCTCGACATAACCGAAGCCGAAGCGGTTCTCCTCGTCCTTCGCCTTGCCCAGCGACCAGTATTCGAAGGCGCTCGGCTCGCCCGCGACGGTGCCGAAGCCGCCCGCACGCGCGATCATCCCGAGCAGGCCGAGCTGGAGCGCGAAGCCCTGCTCGACCATGCTGGCGGACGGGGGTGAGCCGGTCTTGTAGTCGACGATCGCGAGCGTGCCGTCGGCCAGCCGGTCGATCCTATCGGCGCGGCCGTGGAGCTTGACCCCGTCGACCTGCATCTCGCCCTTGCGCTCCCAGGCGGCGACCGTGCGATCCTCGTAGCTTGAGACGCTTTGCTCGATCCATTCGAGGGCTGCACGCAGCCGCGGCTGCCACAGCCCGCGCATCAGCGGGTGCGCGTTCTTCTCGATCATGACCGCGTCCATGATCGGCGCCAGCTTGGCGGCGGGATCGCTCTCGCGCGCCTCGTGCCAGCGTTCGAGAATGGCATGCGCGACCTCTCCCTGCCACGCCGGCGAGGGCGCGGCCTCGAGCGCGTCGAGCGTGCGCAGTCCGAGGATCGATCCGGCGTAGAACTGGTAGGGATCGCCGCGCAGCCGG
>JAHJWA010000364.1 GCA_018828205.1 Alphaproteobacteria bacterium | reverse complement strand
GGCTCGTGCGATCGATCCCGTAGCGCGCCAGCGCGAAGGCGTGATCGATGCTGTCCAGGCGCGTGTTCCGGGTATGACGGACGGGCTGCTTCCACGCCGGGACATATTCGGGGAAGTGATTGAGAATGACAGCTTCGGCCCTGATTTCCTCTCGCCCTTCTGGCAGTCTCGGGAAAAGAGCGATCCCGTCATTGCCGAATTGCTGCGCGTGGAAAAGGGCGTCTCGGCACCGGGTAAGCAGTTCTCGGAAGATGGCGAGAAGTTCGATTACACGCCGGAGCAATACGACCGCTATCACCAAATTTCAGGGCGGCTGACCTATAACGGCTTGCTCTCGCTGATTGGCTTGCAGGCCTATGGGTCCATGCCTGACAACGCGCGGCGCAAGGCTGTGGGCAAGGTCATTCGGGACGCGCGCAAGACCGCTCGCGGTGTGCTGGCTGATCCCGATTATCCTCTGCCGGCAAAGGGCGCTGAGGCTGCAGCGGATAGCGCCGCTGGCTGGCCGGGTGAGGCGCGCGGGGGTGACGACAAGCCCGCGTCCGAAGCTGCGGAGCAATGGCCGGGCAAGCCGCTGGCGCAGCGTGATGTGATGGGGAGTCTGGAAAGGGCCATTCCGGGCGTCAACATCACCTCGGGCTATCGCAGCGCGGAATATCAGGAGGACATGCGCAGGCGGGGCTACAAGCCAGCCGCGAACAGTCGCCACCTCGACGGGTCCGCGCTGGATCTCACTCCGCCTCCGGGCAAGACGATGCGCTGGCTTGCGGCGCAGGTTAAGCGGGTGGAGCCCGAGGCCTCGATCCTGAACGAAGGCGACCACCTGCATGTAGTGTTCCCGGATTGGTATGCTGCCCCGGCGTTGGGTGGTGCGCAGCGGGCCGGGCTGAACAATCCGACAAGGGCAGGCTAGATGGCAAAGCCTAAAACAACAGGCCGAAAACAGGCGGGGCAATTCGCTCCGGGTGTGTCGGGCAACCCAGCCGGAAGGCCTCCGGGTGCGCGCCACAAGACGACGCTGGCGATTGAGGCTCTGATGGAGGGCGAGGCCGAGAAGCTGACCCGCGCGGCTCTCGACAAGGCGCTGGAAGGTGACACCACGGCTCTGCGGCTGTGTCTGGATCGGTTAGCGCCGCCTCGCAAAGACAACCCTGTGAGCTTCACCCTGCCGACAATCGAAAGTGCGGCGGACGCGGTTGCGGCTTCATCGGCGCTGCTTGTTGCGGTGGCCGCTGGCGAGGTCACGCCGGATGAAGCGGGGCGGGTGATGGCCCTGCTTACCGCTCACAAAACCCTTGTCGAAACCGGTGATCTGGAAACCCGGATTGCAGCATTGGAGGAAGCCAAGACATGAAAGCACTGCAACGCAGGGTCGAAGCTCTCGACCATGGGGGGGGATGCCTGACAATTGGCGATGTTCTCGACTGTCTCGACGGGGGCGAAGCACCAGCCGGGCGGGTGGTCGATCCCGCCTTGAAGGCTGCTCTGGCGGCGATGGAAGATGCGTAGGCTGTCGCAGCGCATAGCGGCTCTCGAAAACGGCGGCATTCAGGGCTGGGTGCCGTGGGTGCGCGTCCTCCAGGACGAAGACCAGACAGAGGAGGAGGCTTTTGCGGCGCATGAGGCGGAGCATGGCCCCATTGGGGACCGGAACGTCTTTCACATCATCTTCCGGAGCGTGGTCTAGTGGCTCGCCTCGCAACCCGCCTTGCGCAATTGGAACAGTCGAGCGCTGCCCCCAGCCTTCGCCCGGTGCTGCTGCTAGGCGCTGATGACGATGAAGCAGAAGCGCTGGCGGATTGGCACGAGCGCCATGGCCCCTGCGATGCGGAGCCCTTCTATATCCGGCTCGTAGGGCTCCAGCGTGATTCCTAACGTGCCTATTGTGCCTAATGTGCCAGCCCCTCCTGCTTTCCTTGAGGATGAGCGGGACGTGCTGGATACGGACGAATGGGACGATCTGGAATTGGCAGAGTTTCTGGCGCGACCGTCTTGGGCGGGCGAGGGCGAAACCGAAATTTAAGGGGTTCGTATTTAACCTCACTGGGCACTCCTTCGCCCTGTGGATAACGCTGCGCCGGCGTTCTGTGGATGATTTATCGATGTGGGTTTGTAATCCGTGTGAAATGCGGCGCGGAATTACACGGGGCTTCCGGGTATGTTCCAGAGCCAGAACGCAAGGTGAATCTCTTTCAGTTTCAACCAGATAGGTAAGCCGTGGATGGTGCGGGTAGCTTAGGCACGTAGACTTAAAATCCCCTGATCCTTGATCGTGCGGGTTCGAGTCCCGCCACCCGCACCACCGCTGCTATCCCCTTGAATTTCATCGCTTCGCAGGAAGCCGGATTAGGGCGGTCTTAACTTTTTCCGGTGTAGTTGCATCTTGCGACGCGCGGCGGGGCCACAGGGATAGCCTCTTCGCGCTTAAAGGGTGGGCTCGCAATGAAATCACTGTCGATCGACAGCACGGCTGGGCGCGACGAAATTGCCGAAGCCGATCAGCGCGCTGCCAAGCGCTACACATCGCTGATCCGCGCGGCGAAACTGGTTTCGGCGCATGGCGAATTCGTCTGCGTCATTCGCGATGTTTCGAGCACGGGGATCTCGTTGCGGATGTTCCACGACGTCCCCGGCGACGAGGTGATGGATCTCGAGCTCCAGAACGGCGACCGCTACGAGTTGTCCAAGGTGCGCTGCAACGCGCGCGAGGCGAGCTTCACCTTCGCCGATGAAGTTGAGGTCGAAGGTCTGATCCGCGAAACGTGGAAGTATCCCAAGCGCCAGCTGCGGCTCAATCTGGTCATCCCGCTCAGCGTCACGACGCTCGCGGGAACATTCCGTGCGGTGACCTCGAACCTTTCGCAGCAGGGCGCCTCGATCGAATGCGATGCCCGGTTCGCGCTCGATCAGACGGTCCGCATCGAGGGCAAGCATATGCCGGAAGTCCGCGCCAAGGTGCGCTGGCGCAAGGATAATTGCTATGGCGTGGTGTTCGACAACACGTTCACGCTGCGCGAATTCGGAGTGCTGGCGGCGCAGTTCCAATGCCCCACGCTGGTGCGCAGCGACGAGGTCTGACCAAGCTGGCCAAGACCCAGCGAAAGCTGCAGCGCGGAGGGCAGGGCACGCCGCGAGGTAAGCGTCAGGCCGGCATGAAGTCCATCGCCACGCCATTGATGCAGTGACGCTTGCCCGTCGGCTCGGGACCATCGTCGAAGATATGCCCGAGGTGCCCGCCGCAATCGGCGCAATGCACCTCGGTGCGCGCGTAGCCCAGCTTCCGGTCGCGCGCGGTCCCGACCGCGCCGGGAAGCGCGGCCCAGAAGCTGGGCCAGCCGGTGCCGCTGTCGAATTTGGTGCGCGAGGCGTAGAGCCTGTTGCCGCAACCGGCGCATGCGAACAGGCCCTTGCGGTTCTCCTTGTCGAGCGGGCTGGAATAGGCTCGTTCGGTCCCCTCCTGGCGCAGCACGTAGAATTCGGCGCGGGTCAGCTTGGCGCGCCATTGCGCCTCGCTCAGCTCGACCGGAAAGCTCCGCGCCTCGGCGACGCCGGCGCTGCAGGCCGACAAAGCGGAGATAGCGACGCCCGAGCCAAATAGGGCCAGCGCATGGCGGCGATTGAGACTGAGAGTGGGCAAGGGGCGATCGTGGTCCATGCCGCAATGCATGGTCGATCACCCCTGAATAGCAGCGGAACGGCGACGGGCTTTCGTGCCCGACCGCGTCAGAATTCGGTTATCTCGACCTCGAGCTTGCGGAAGCCATGGACGAAGTTCGCGCGCACCCGCTCGACATCGCCCGCGACATGGACCCTCATCCGCCGCTTGTGCATCTCCTCGAGCAGGATGCGCAGCTGGAGTTCGGCCAGCCGGGCGCCGACGCAGCGGTGGATGCCGTAGCCGAAGGCGAGGTGGCGCCGCGCGTTCTCGCGGGCGATGTCGAGCTTGTCGGGGTTCTCGAACACCTGCTCGTCGCGATTGGCCGACAGGTACCACAGCACCACCTTGTCGCCCTTCTTGATCTGCTGGCCGAACTGCTCGGTATCCTCGGTACAGGTCCGGCGCATATGCGCCAGCGGGGTCTGGAAGCGGATGCATTCCTGGACCGCATTGGGGATCAGCTCGGGGTTCTGCTCGAACAGCTTGCGCTGGTCGGGGAAGGTATCGAAGCCGTGGATGATCCCGCTCATGGTGTTGCGGGTGGTGTCGTTGCCGCCGACGATCAGCAGGATCAGATTGCCCATGAATTCCTCCGGGCTCTGCTGGTTCATCGCCTCGGAATGGATCATCATCGAGATCAGGTCGGGCTGCGGATCCTGCTGCGCGCGCTCGGCCCACAGCATCTGGAAATAGGCGGCCATTTCGTGAAGGAAGCCGCGCCGCAGCTGGTCGAGTTCGCGCACGCTGGCGAGTTCGGTGTCGCCAGCCCAGTCCGACCACAGCGTCAGCAGCCGGCGATCCTGCCAGGGAAAGCCGAACAGCAGCGCGAGCATCCCGGTGGTCAGTTCGATCGAGACCTTGTCGACCCAGTCGAACACCTCGCCGCGCGGCAGCGAATCGAGCAGCTCGCCGGTCCGGTGCCGGATATCCTCCTCCATCCGCTTCATTTCGCCCGGGGTGAAAGCGGGCGCGACGGTGCGGCGCTGGCCGGTGTGCTTGGGGCGGTCCATGGCGATGAACATCGGCAGTTCGAGCCGTTCCTCCTCTGGGATGTCCACGGCGCGTTCGAGGATCGTGATCCCGCCGTGTTCCCAGCTCGAGGAGAACAGGTCCGGCAGCGCCTCGATATGCTGGATCGCCTTGTGCTGGACCACCGCCCAATAGGGGCCGAAGGGGCTCTCGGGGATGTAGTGCAGCGGCCCCGCCTCGCGCATCGCGCGGAAGATCGGCTGCCAGCTGTCCTCGGCATAGATGTCCGAGCGGCTGACATCCCATTCGTGCGAATGGTGCATCCGCTGGTCGGGGTGCTGGTCGAAATGCTCCTTGAGCGCTTCACAGGCGCTGGGTTCCGTGCGGAACTGGGGCTTTTCGGCGGCGATGGTGGCCATGATACTCTCCCGCTCGGGGCGACTCGTTCCGGTCGCCTCCGTCATGCTTCCTATCCCGCCTAACTGACAAGTGTGTCAATAGTGCGTTGCAAAACGGGACCGAACGGGGGCGGCTATTGTCCGCGCGCGCGCCGTGCGAGAGTGAACCGGCGCTTGGTCTTCGGTTTGGCGGGGCCCGATTTCATCACCCGCCGCCGGAACAGCGAGGCACCGCCGCGCACGAAGATCGTCACCCAGCCGACCTGCCAGGCGAGCGCGAGCAGATGCGGCAGCAGATCGGGCGACTGCGCCGCGCGTCCGACCATGGCGTAGGGCGAGGACAGCGGGAAGACCGCCGCGAACAGCTCGACCGGCGAACCGACCTCGGTCATCGCGAAGGTCGCGAGGAAGAACACCGCGAGCTGCAGGATCGTCGCCGGCATCGACAGTGTCTGCACATCGCGCACGGTGGCCGCCATCGAACCCACGGTCAGGAACACCGACCCGATCAGCAGATAGGCGAGCGCGAAATAGAGCACGAACAGCGCGACGAACAGCGGCCAGCCGACCGCCGGGGTCGGCAGCGCGGTACCGGTCGCGGGTCCCAGCGCCAGCGCAACCAGCGCGAGACTGCCCCACACCGCGATCCCGACGAAGCTGATCGCCAGCATGGCGAACAGCTTGCCGACGAAGACCGCATCCATCGGGATTGCCGCCGCGAGGATCTCGATGATCTTGTTGGCCTTTTCCTCGACCAGATTGGACAGCACCATGCCCGCCAGCAGCATGGTGAGCAGGAACAGCAGGGTGATCGCGGCGGTCGCGGTTCCTGTCTGGGCGCTGCGGGTGCTGGCCATGCTCGACCGCGTCTGTTCGAGCGCGACCGCGGGATAGGTCGCATCCGGACCCAG
>JAHJWA010000363.1 GCA_018828205.1 Alphaproteobacteria bacterium | reverse complement strand
GGATCCGGTTGCGGCCCTTCTCGGGGATGAACTCGACCCGTTCGATCTCGCGCAGCGCGATCTCGCGCAGGCTGGAATGGTCCTTGGAGGTGAACAGCGCCACCGCCGCGCCGAAGCCCTCGGGCACGGCGACATCGAAATCGCCGGTGTCGAGCGGCTCGTCCATCGGTACGAACCATTGCGGGGTGCAGCGGTAGATGACCTTGGCCTTCGACCGCCAGGAATGCGGATAGGAATGCGCGTAATCCTCCGAGGCCGCGAGCAGCGCGCCCGCCTCGCGCAGGTCCGAGCAGATCGGCCCGTCGGGGGCGTTGAAGGGCTTGTTGATCACCGCGCGGCGGCGCTCCTTGCCCTCGTTATCGAGGTCCCCCGCACCCAGCCACGGCCAGTCGTCGCGGTAGCGCCCGTCGTCCATCACCGCGAACACCGGCTCGATCCCGACCGATTTGCACAGCGCGAAATCGTCCTCGCCGTGATCGGGGGACATGTGGACCAGCCCGGTGCCGCTGTCGGTGGTGACGAAATCGCCCGCGAGGAAGGGGCGGGGCCGCGCGTAGAATTCGAGCGCCTTCTGCCACTTCTCTTCACGCTCGCCATTCTCTCTCTCGTCACCCCGGACTTGATCCGGGGTCCCGCTGTCTTCCTGCGCCGAGCCCGAAGGCAGCGGGACCCCGGCTCGGGGGCCGGGGTGACGGGATTGGAGGAAGTCGTAGATCGGATGACGCGCGAGCGTTCCGGCGAGCTTGCTGCCCACAAACGTTCTGCCAAGCTGCCAGCGAAGCAATCCTTCAGCATCGTCCGGCATTGCTGGCTCATCAACGAGGCTAAGACCGCTGCGTGACAGAAACTGATCGCGCAGGTCGAAAGCGACGAGGTATTTGCGCCCATCGCTAGCGTTCAGAAGCTCGTAGGCCACATCCGCCCCATAGGCGATCGCCTGGTTCACCGGGATCGTCCACGGCGTCGTCGTCCAGATCACCGCATAGGCGCCCACCAGCTCCGCAATCGGCGATTCCACGATCTCGAACGCCACGTCGATCTGGGTCGAGACCACGTTCTCATATTCGACCTCGGCCTCGGCCAGCGCGGTCTTTTCGACCGGGCTCCACATCACCGGCTTGGAGCCGCGGTAGAGATTGCCGGCTTCCGCGAATTTCATCAGCTCGCCGACGATCGTCGCCTCGGCGGCGAAATCCATCGTCAGATAGGGATTGTCCCAATCGCCCAGGCAGCCCAGCCGCTTCAATTGTTCGCGCTGGGTGTCGACCCAGCCCTGCGCATAGGCGCGGCATTCGGCGCGGAATTCGGCCGGGGGGACCTCGTCCTTGTTGAGCTTCTTCTTGCGGTACTGTTCCTCGACCTTCCACTCGATCGGCAGGCCGTGGCAATCCCAGCCCGGAACATAGGGCGCGTCCTTGCCCAGCAGCGTCTGGGTGCGGCAGACCATGTCCTTGAGCACATGGTTGAGCGCGTGGCCCACATGGATGTCGCCATTGGCGTAGGGCGGGCCATCGTGGAGGATGAATTTCTCGCGGCCATCGCGCGCGGCGCGCAGCTCCTCGTAGAGTTTCTCCTGCTGCCAGCGCGCGAGGATACCCGGCTCCTTCTGCGGCAGCCCGGCCTTCATGGGGAATTCGGTCTTCGGCAGGAAGACGGTATCTCGGTAATCGCGGGTCTCGGACATAGGGCTGGGCCGCTAAAGGAAACCGCGCCTCTAGGGAAGGCTTTCGTCCGTCCTGTCGGACTCTCCGGCGCTGCATGGTCGGTTCCGCGCGACCCTGCCTCACCATGCCGGAGCTGGGAATGATAGAGGGGGCATGGGTATGAAGAGTAGCGTCGTCTGCTATTAACCGCGTTTGTGCTTGGCTAAGCCTTGCTCTGAAGGCCCGGCCATTACTCAATGACTTTCAGGGAAATACGGCCAGGGGACGACGAATCGCGGTTCCGGCACACTATCCATTGCTCCAGAACCCCCGGCGCGCGGCGAGGCAAATGGCATCCTGCGAGAAGCTTTCCTTGCGGACAGGAAACTTTGTCTGTTTATTATGTTGCAGCCGCGAAGGGTCTCCTTCAAATGGCTGGCAGAGACCCGAAACTCTCTCTCGAAGGCGCGTATGAACAAACCGATCCGCAGCAGCCCTGTCGCGCTCGAGCCAGGCTCGCAGTCCGCAGGCGTCGGGCTTCACGAGGTGGTGCATACCCTCGCCCGCAGACGGTCGCACCGCCGAATCATACGCTCGGTGGCCGTTCTGGGCGACATGCTGGTGATCGCCTTTGCGTTCATCCTGGCCGCGGCATTTCGTTACGGCGACCCCTTCAACGAACAGGCCTACGAAACCCTCGCAGCGCTCTTGCCTGTCTATCTGGTCGCGGGGGTCGGGCAGCATGCCTTCACCATAGGTGCAGTCGCCAAGGCTAGGGTTGGTTCCCTCAAGGCAGTGGGTTCCTTGCTTCTGGCGATAGGATTCATAGGTCTTGTCACCTTCTTCTTGCAGGCAACCGGCGGAGTTTCCCGCATCGTATTCGGGCTGGGAGTGATAATCAGTATAGCGTCGCTCTTGGGCTTTCGGATGTGGCTCGCAATATACTCGCATCAGCTGTTGGGAAGTGTGACGATCAATGAAGTCGTTATTCAGGACGGCGTCCAAACCGATGTCAGAAAGGGAAGCATTCTTTTAAATGCTTTGATCGATGGTCTGGCTATGGAGCTGGATACGCCGGAAACCATCAGCAGGCTGGGGACTTGCCTTGAGGCTGCAGACCGCGTGATTGTTGCATGCCTCCCCGAGCGCCGCGCTCAGTGGACGAGCGTTCTCAAAAGCAGCAATGTCAACGCCGAGATTCGCGCCGAGGAACTCGATCAGGTCGGTGCCATCGGGATCAGCGACTACAACGGCGGCACGACGCTAAGGGTTGCTAGCGCCCCGCTCTCACTGGCCGATCGGATCCAGAAACGGGTACTGGATTTGGCTTTGGTCGGAATCCTGCTGCCGGTTGTAATAATTCCAATGGTGCTCGTGGCGGTGGCAATCAAGCTCACCAGCAAGGGGCCTGTATTTTTTCGCCAGCCGCGTGTCGGCTTGGGCAACAGGGTGTTCTACATCTACAAATTTCGCAGCATGAGGACGGATCTTGGCGATATCCACGGCCGTTGTTCGACGAGCCGCAACGATAGCCGTATTACGCGGGTCGGGGCGTTCATTCGCAAGACGAGCATCGACGAATTGCCCCAAATAATCAATGTCTTGAAGGGGGATATGAGCGTTGTCGGTCCGCGTCCCCATGCTCTCGAATCGAAGGCCGAAAACCGTTCGTTCTGGGACATCGATGGCCGCTATTGGCACCGGCATGCGGTAAAGCCGGGCATGACTGGCCTGGCGCAGGTCCGCGGCTTTCGCGGTGCTACGGAAAGGGAGTCGGATTTGGTGAATCGGCTCCAGGCGGACCTCGAATATCTGTCCGACTGGTCGATCGCCCGTGATCTGGCAATAATCGTTTCGACCTTTCGTGTGCTGATACACGAAAACGCTTTTTGAATTGAAACCCAAGGGCCTGCATCGGGACGTTTATCCGCTTGGAATTGCCGATCTGAAAGGACCGCTCCGCCAGCAGCTCGGCCCTTGATCAGACAGAGCCGGCGGCAGCCGGCGGCAGCCGGCGGCAGCCGGCGGC
>JAHJWA010000362.1 GCA_018828205.1 Alphaproteobacteria bacterium | reverse complement strand
CGCGGGATGGAGCAGCCCGGTAGCTCGTCAGGCTCATAACCTGAAGGTCGTAGGTTCAAATCCTACTCCCGCAACCAACTTCCGCGAAAATCGCGCCAGATACGGTTTCGAGTCCTCTCGGGGCCGATTTGCGTAGAATCTCCAACAAGTTGCCTTTGATCGTCAGGCGGTGGCCGTTCGCTTCCGCGTCCCAATCAACGACGATCCGATCTACCATCTCGTGCAGCTGATCGGCGGCGCGGACGGAGACGGCCTCATCCGAGAGGGTTGCGGCCAGGTCTCCGACCAGCTCGCGATAAAGGTCCGGCAGATTGTCCGGCAGATCAACCTCCGCCGGGACGATCTTGTCTCGCGCGCCCTCAAGACCCGCCAGCTCGGCCTCGATGGCCTTGAGCTCGTCGACAAGAGACTGGGACCCCATACCCTTCCTGGCCAAAGCGACAAGGTTCCGCTGGCCCGTTTCCAGCTCCCGCACGCGCGCATCGTGAATGCACAGCTTGTCTGCCGCCGTTTCCCGACCCTTGGCTAGCCCGTCTGAGCTGCTGCCGGTTTCGTGGACACCGGGTTAGGTTTGCATAGCTCGGTCCTCGAACGCCCTAGGGCTGAGATAGCCCAGCTTCGAATGCCATCGCCTCGGATTGTAGAAGCGCTCGATGTAGTCGAACACGTCGGCGCGTGCCGCGTCACGGGTGTGGTAGACCTTGCGGGCTGTCCGTTCGATCTTCAGCGACGAGAAGAAGCTCTCCATTGCCGAGTTGTCCCACACATTGCCCGCACGGCTCACCCGGCAAGTGATGCCGTTGTCCAGCAGCAGGCGCTGAAACTGCTCACTGGTATATTGCGATCCTTGGTCCGAGTGATGGAGCAGCGCGTCGGCCTTTCCGCGCCGCCAGACGGCAATCCGCTGCCCGGCAGTGGTTTGCAGGTCATTCCGGTGGAATGACTGGCAAACCATGAGAGGGATCAGCGCATCCATGACCAGTGAAGCATCCCGCTCCGCCTTCATGGACCAGCCGACGGTGAGCCATTGATGCGCCATTGGTTCAAGCACAATGGCGAACCCTGGAGAACAGGTCCAGCACGACCGCCACGTAGAGCCAGCCCTCTGCGGTCTAGATGTAAGTGAAGTCGGCAAGCCACTTCTGGTTCGGCCGGTCTGCTGTGAAGTCGCGGTCAAGGATGTTGTCGGCGATGACCGACCGCTCGCCGTCATCCTTCGGGTTCCCGCGGCGTTTGGGCCGCGCTCTCATTGCATTTAGCCGCATCAAGCGTTCGATCCGATGCAGTCCACATGCGAGACCTTCTTCCAGAACGTCACGCCAGACCCGGCGGGCGCCATAGGTGCGATCGCTGGCCTTGAAGCTCTTGTCGATCGACTGGACGAGCTTTGCATCCTGAGCCGCGCGTTCGCTTATCGGCCTTCTGAGCCAGGCATGAAAGCCGGATCGGGAGACGCCCAGCACCGCGCACATCCAGCTGATCCCGTTGCCCGGAAGGCGATGCGTGCATCGCCGAGAGGGGCCAAATGTGCCGATGCTTTGCCACGAAAGCGAACGTCATGTCGCTTCCCGCGCGAAGTAAGCTGCCGCCTTTTTTAGGATGTCACGCTCCGCCTTGAGCTTGGCGACCTCTTTCTTCAGGGTCGCAATCTCGGCCAATTCTGCGCGTTGCAAGCCATTGCCGGGAAACGCCGCAACAGGCGCTGCCATCAATTCCCGCATCCAGCGACGCGAGCCACGCTCTCCGCAAGATCCAGGTCCCGGCACGCCTGAGCGACCGCAACGCCTCGCTCGGTCACCAGCCTTACCGCCTCGATCTTGAACTCGCGGCTAAACTTCCGTCTCGTCATATCCACTCTCCAGTTCAATGGTCACGATCTTATCTTCGTGTCCACAAAACCGGCAGCAGCTCACTGAGGGCATCTATTCGAGTGACGTACTGGAATAGGGACTGACGTTTTCCAGTTGAAAAGTTGCGTAGCGCCAATCCACGTCATGTGAGAAACCCTGATCGAACTATTCGTTTAACGAGAGCCTTGAGCGCAAAACCTGCCAATAGGTCTTGGCCTTGTGTCATGTCCTCAGGTCTGGCGCTTTGGCTGCCATATGAATGGGGCAATGCTTTTGGCAGACCCGTTGTCACAACCTTTTAGACATCATTGGCAGACAGGAGGGCATCACCATGCTCATCGGATACGCACGTACATCGACAACTGAACAAGTGAACGGCCTAGAGGCTCAGAGGGAGGCCCTGAAGGCCATCGGATGCGATAGGCTATACGACCGAACAGACATCGGCCACAGGGCCTCGTAAGGCGCTCTCTGAGGCGCTGGGCTACGTCAGGGAGGGGGACGTGTTGGTCGTGACGAAGTTGGATCGTCTGGCCCGCTCTGTGGTCCAT
>JAHJWA010000361.1 GCA_018828205.1 Alphaproteobacteria bacterium | reverse complement strand
CGCGATCGCTGCGGTCACTTCCTGGCGAGCAGCCGCAACCGACAAGGTCTCCGACACGATCGTGGGGCTGTTCGCGTTCAACGGCTTCCTCAACCTGCTGTGGAGCCTGCTGTTCTTTCGGATGGAGCGTCCCGACTGGGCCTTCATCGAAGTCATCGCGCTGTGGCTCTCGATCCTCGCGCTGGCGATCTATTGCGGGCGCCAGTCGAGGCTCGCGGGCGTGCTGCTGCTGCCCTATCTGGTCTGGGTGACGATCGCCGCGGCGCTCAACTGGCGGATCGTCCAGCTCAACGCCCCCTTCGGCTGAGGACGCAGCGGGCGATGGAACAGTTCTTTGCCGGCGGTCACGCGGTGGATCTCGTGCTTGCGGTGCTGGCGGCCGAGGCGGTCATATTGTTCCGGCGCGGATGGTCCGCGATCGATGCGCTGGCCATGCTCCTGCCCGCGGCCTTGATACTGCTGGGCCTGCGCGCCGCTCTGACCGGCGCGCCGTGGATCTGGGTCGCCCTGCCGCTGGCGCTTTCGCTTCCGGTCCATCTGCTCGATCTGACCCGCCGCGGTGCGCGCCGGGGGTGAACCGGGGCCGGGGTGCCTATTCGGCGGCGGCCCCGGTCCTCTCGCGTGCCATCCTTGCATCGGCCTGACGCACCGCGGCAGAGAACATCGTCGGCATCAGCGCCGGATAGTCCCAGGCCATCTTGGCGCCGCCCAGCGGCTTGTTCTGGCCCCGGTGGCAGGTGGTGCAGTTCACCTTGAAGGGATCGCCCATCACGCCCTTGCGGTTGTCCGGGAAGACATCGGCGAGCGGGGTGATGTAGCCGAAATTGATCTGCCGGACCATGTCGAGCCCGAAATAGGCGGTCTCGCGGAAGGGATTGCTGTTCTCCCACGACTGGAACGACTGCGCATTGTGGCAATAGGTGCAATTGACCCCCAGTGCCTGCGAGATGTGAATCATGATCGCGTAGGTCTGCTCGGTTTCCATCGTGCTGGTGGTGTTCGCCGCGCTGGGGAATGGGGTGGTGGATACCACCCGCGCGCTTTGCGGCGAGGTCCCCCCCAGGAGATAACGGGCCACCGCCGCATTGGGCAGCGAGGAATAGGCCGAGTTCGACACCGGATCGTTCTGGCCGTTCTTGTTGCGGACGATCCCCTTGTGCGCGGCATCCTCGGGCAGCGTCCAATGTTCGGTCGGCACCGCCTCGCCCCGGTGGCAGGTCCAGCAGGTTACCCCGGTGTTGCCGACGTGGCTGGTCCAGTCCTGGTTGAGCTCGCGCGTCATCGCAATCATCCGGCGCGAGACCGCCTTGGTGTATTTGACATTGGAGGCCATGTCCGCGGGGTCGTGGCAATAGGCGCAGCCTTCCTCGGGCGCGACCCAGGCGGTGATCGCGGCCATGGTGTAGTTGAACTGCTCCTCCGAGACGTCGCCGAGCACTTCCAGCCCGGGGTAGAGATCGCCGGCGCGCGGCCCCGCGGTGCCGGGCGGATCGTAGGGCGGGGCGGGGACCTCGTCGTCAACCGCCGAGGCTTTGACCATGACCGAGTTCATGCCCGTTCCGCGATAGCCGGTCTGGTAGGATTCCTTGGGAGCCAGCTCGCAGGCTCCGAGCGCCAGCAGCGAGATTCCGGCAAGCCCGGCGGCGAGGACAGGTTTCATTCTCCGACACTCCTGATGCCCGCGGGGTCGATGACCCCGGTGTCCGGGTAGGCAGGCGCGAACTGGTGCTGCTGCGCCCAGAGGTACCAATTGTCGACCACCGTCCCGGTCAGCAGGATGCCGATCCCGCCGGTCAGCGTGGTCAGCACCGCGAACCACCAGGCCCATCGATGGACCGATTCCATCGTCGCGTTGAACCCCATGGTCCAGCGCCAGAACAGTCCGGCGCGCTCGGCCGCGGTACCGCGATCGGTGATCTGCTCGATCTCGCGTTCGCCGCCATAGCGGCCCACCGCGAGGATCGTGGCGCCATGCATCGCGAACAGCAGCGTCGAGCCGTAAAGGAACACGATCGAGAGGCAGTGGAACGGGTTGTAGAACAGATTGCCGTAACGGATCGAAAAGGCTGCGGTCCAGTCGAGGTGCGGGAAGATGCCGAAGGGCACCGCCTCCGCCCAGGAGCCCATGAACAGCGGGCGGATGAAGCCCAGCACCAGATAGAGCCAGATCGCCGCGAGGAAGGCCCAGGCGATATGCGTCCCCATCCCGAGCGCGCGTGCCCGGCGATAGGTCCGCACCCACCACAGCAGGATCGAGGTGGTGAGCGAGAAGCCGGCAAGGATCCACCATCCGCCCTCGGCCAGCGGGACAAAGGGCGTGAAACCGTATTCCGGCCCCGGCGGCTCGAGCGCGAGCCAGGGAAGCTGGCGGACGAACTGGATCGGGTCCCATCCCACCGAGGCGAGCATGTTGAGCCCGATGATCTCGATCGCCAGAAAGCCGAACATCACCGAGGCGAGGCCCGACCAGCCGAGGTAGATCGGTCCGAGCTGGCCCTGGCCCAGCCGGCCCATCAGCCCGCTGCGCGAAAACAGGGCGATCCGCGGCTCGCCGCCCTGCGGGAGAGCGATCCCGCCCTCGTTGGGGGCGATCAGCTGGACCTGGGTGAAGATGTTTTGATAGCGCGCCATGTTGCCTTCCCCCTCAGGACCAGATCGGCAGGTTGAGCCACCAGGTCCACCATTCGGGCCAGCCCCTGGTCCACAGCGGTCCGCTGATGATGATGCAGATCACGCTCCAGAAGCCGGCGTTGAGCGCCAGCAAAAGGCCGAGCCGGTGGATCCCCAGCGTCCCGATCGAATAGCCGATCAGGTCGCGGAAGAAGGTGTCCTCGTATTCGGGCGATTTGACGTCCTCGCCCTTGCCGGGATTGACCGCCGAGAGCACCAGCGAGCCGTGCAGCGCCAGCGCGAAGGTGGTGGTGAAGAAGAACGACACCGCCAGCATATGCGCCGGATTGTAGTGGAAGTGGAGGTATTGGTAGCCGGTGTTGGAGACCCAGTCCAAATGGCTGAAAATCCCGTAGGGGAAGCCGAAATGCCAGCCGCCGAGCAGCACCGGGCGGATCACCACCAGCGAGACATAGGCGAAAATCGCGAAGCTGAAGGCGACCGGTACGTGATAGCCCATCCCCAGCTTGCGGCAGATTTCCACCTGCCTGAGCGCCCAGGAGACGAAGGAGATGATCGCGCAGACCGTGATCACCTGCCAGAACCCGCCCTCGTTCAGCGGCGCGAAGCCGAGCCCGTGGACCAGGTCGGGTGGCTCGATCGAGATCAGCCAGGGGTTCCAGGTCGGTCCCTGCGAGGCCGCGTAGAAGATCAGCGCGGTGCCCAGCGAGGCGAAGAT